>NZ_JBHWXB010000003.1:0-137461 GCF_042729855.1 Rhodococcus sp. NPDC060090
TTTTTTATCAACCACCCCCCCCCCGCGCCCGCTTACCGTCCCCCGGGCGCCCCCCCCCGCCCCCCGCTAGGTGGGGGGGGTTTGGCCTTCTTCTTGGGGGGGGCCCCCCCCCCCCCCCACGACACTACTCGTGGCGCCGGTGGTTACGGCTCGAGCGGTGGCCACGCCGGCCTGGTGAAGGAAGGGTCCTGACATGTTCGGACGACGACGCAAGAACCGCACCGACCACACCACTGACGCAACGACCGACGAATTCGAACGCATCGAGGGTTCCTACGCGGGCGACCACTCCGACGACGCTGCGTTTGCCGACGGTGGCCCGTACGACATCGACGAGATCGGTGAGGACGAGGTCGGAACATCACGACTGGACCTCGGCTCGGTGCTCGTCCCGATTCCTCAGGGGGGCCAGATCCAGGTGGAGATGGCTCCCAACGGAAACCCGCAGGCCGTGCATCTGGTGACACAGCACGGTCGGATCACCGTCGCCGCCTATGCTGCGCCCAAGTCGCCCGGCCAGTGGCGTGAAGTGGCCGCCGAACTTTCCGAGACACTGCGCAACGACAATGCGACCGTGAGCATGGAGACCGGACCGTGGGGCCGAGAGCTGCACGGGAGCACGCCGAACGCCGACATGCGGTTCATCGGCGTCGACGGCTACCGATGGATGATCCGCTGCGTCGCTGCGGGTCCGGCAGGAGCCGCTGAGGCGAATTCGCCACTGATCGCGGCGGCACACACGGTGCTCGCCGACACCGTCGTGCGACGAGGTGCGGAACCCCACCCGGTCCGCACACCGCTCCCGGTGGTCCTTCCCCAGGCGCTCGCCGATCAGCTCGCCGCTGCCGCTGCGCAGCAACAACAACAGCAACAGGCGGCGCGGCAGGCCGGTGGACAACAGCAGGGGCAGGTCAGGCCGCAGCAGCAGGGAGCACCGGCGGCGGGACAGCAGGTTCCTCCCGCACGCCCGCAGCCGCGTCCCCGCACGGGCGGGTCGGGTTCGGCCATGCAGCAACTGGGTTTCTGACACCACAGTTGTCATACCGGCGCGGTGCGCCACTCATGCCGGCGCGGTGGCCTTCTTCACCAGAAATGCCTCGTCGAGTGCCCCGAGGCAACGCTCGCCCAGTACTGCCGGATCGGTGCCGACGTCGTCCAAGGTGACGGTCGCCAGGGCCGCGAACGGAAGCTCGGTAGCCCATGTGCGCCCCACAGCGAGTGGATGTACCGCATCGTCGACCGCGGCGGCGATACCGACGGGCACTGTCACCGAGCGCAGTCCGTCGACGTCGAGTGCCCGGTAACCCGCGGCCTCGTCGAGCGCATCGGGGAGGTCCGGCCACTGGGCGCGCCACGAACGTGACAGTGTGGCGCCAAGCCACGCGGGGCTCGACTCGACCATGGCGGCGGTGACGGACTCGAGGCCGTGAGCACGGAGCTGCGATGCCGTCCACCGGGCGCTGGCAGCGGCGGGGGAGTTGTCGGGCGTCCCGGTCCAGGCGGGGAGAGCTGCGAGCACACCGACCGCGAGCTCCGGGTGCAGTGCAGCCCAGTGCAGCGCAACGGCTGCTCCGATGGAGACACCACCGACGAGGACGGGGCCGTCGAGGGCTGCGCGGTCCATTGCCGCCCAGTAGCTCGCGACCACACCGCGAGGATCCGGTTCGACCGCAGCGGTGGCAATCTCGCGCCGCTGTAGTGGGTCGGCGAAGGCTTGGTGGGCGAACCGGGCATCGGACCCCGTCCCCGGTAGGACCACTGCGGTGATGGCGGTGTCGTACGGGGAGGCTGCAGAATCTCGCGACATGGATGAGATCCTGCCGAATCCATTCGATGGAGGTCGACCCGGTGTGGTTGTCTGCCCAGCGGATCGGTCTACAGTGGCGGACGAAGGAAGTGTCGCGGCGCGAGACCCGTGCCGCCCGTTTCAGGAGCGCACTATGGCATCCGCCGCAGCCGGATACATCCGCCGGCTCACTCGTCGCCTCACCGAGGATCTCGAAGAACTCGATGCGGAGGAGATGGCCGAATCATCACACGCGACGGGAGCGCTACCCGTCGTGTCCTGTACCCGGGGGCAGGAAGTGACGATGTTCGGGCGACTGAGAAGCGTGGAATCCGCTTCGAAGGCTGCTTCAGCCTCGGTCGAGGCGGAGTTCTTCGACGGTACCGATTCGATCCTGCTCGTGTGGATCGGGCGTCGGCGTATCCCCGGTATCGAACCGGGTAAGACTCTGCAGGTTCGCGGCCGGGTCGGCGAGCGAGGCGGCCGCAAGGTCATCTACAACCCGTACTACGAGCTCAGAGAGCCGGCCTGAACGACGTCCACGTTGCTCGGCGGAAAGGCCGGGCGCCCAAGTGTGGCACCCTCGTAGACGTGAGCGATACCAGCCGGCAGACCCTTCTCGAACAACTCGGTGGACTCAGCGGGTTGGTGTATTCGACACTGCCCGTGCTGGTGTTCGTTCCGATCAACAGCGTGTGGGGTCTGACTGCCGCGATCTGGTCTGCGATTGCGGTCGCGTGCGGTGTCCTGGTGTGGCGACTGATCCGACGGACACCCATCCAGCCCGCCATCTCCGGGTTCATGGGCGTGGCCCTATGTGCGTTCATCGCGCACCGAACGGGCGACGCCAAGGGATATTTCCTGTTCGGCATCTACGCGAGCCTGATCTACGGTGGCGCATTCGTGCTGTCGGTGCTGGTGCGACGACCTCTTGTCGGCGTGATCTGGGGGATGCTCAACGGTCAGGCCGCGCGCTGGCGTGCCCATCGCGACGCTGTGCGTGTCTACGACATCGCGACTGCAGCGTGGGCGCTGGTGTTCATTGCGCGCTATCTCGTGCAGAACCACCTCTATGACGAGGATCAGACCGGGTGGCTCGCCGCCGCTCGAATCGGTATGGGATGGCCGTTGACGGCGCTGGCGCTGCTCGTGACGTTCTGGGCGGTCAGGAAGGCCGACCGGATCGTGGAGCCGGCGGTGGACGAAGACCCGTCGGACACGGACACTGAGGGCAGGCCCGGCATGGACACTGAGGGCAGGCCCGGCATGGACACTGAGGGCAGGCCCGGCACGGACACTGCAGCGGACGTGGGTGCCGTACGCGACACGCCCCCGCGGCACGACAAGCGTTAGCGCTCGATCAGGGCGCGAAGCTCGTCTTCGACTTCCTCTGCGGCGACGAACAGTAGTTCGTCACCGCCCTCGAGCGGATCGTCCGCCTGTGGCACGATCACCCGGTCACCGCGCAGGATCGTCACGAGCGCGACGTCGCGGGGAAGCGCGAGCTTGCGGACCGGCTTGCCTGCCAGCGCGGTCGTGTCCGGCAACGTGATCTCGACGAGGTTCGCACCTTTGCGCAGTGTCATCAGCCGAACGAGATCGCCCACCGAGACTGCTTCTTCGACGAGGGATGCCAGCATCCTCGGTGTGGACACGGCCACGTCGACGCCCCACGACTCGTCGAACAGCCATTCGTTGCGCGGGTCGTTGACCCGGGCCACGACACGCGCGACACCGAATTCCGTGGTGGCAAGCAGACTCAGCACGAGGTTGGCCTTGTCGTCGCCCGTTGCCGCGATCACGACGTCGTACCGTTCGAGTCCTGCGCTCTCGAGCAGGCTGAGTTCGCAGGCATCGCCGTGGACCCATTTCGCATCGGGCACGGACTCGGGGTCGACGTGATCGAGTTTGCGTTCGACGAGCATCACCTCGTGCTCGTTACGCAGTAGTTCGCGGGCGATGGAACGTCCGACCGCGCCTGCACCTGCGATGACCACCTTCATCGGCATGTCCTCACTCGTCATTCTCGGCGGGGGGATTCTCGGCCAGCGCAATCGATTCGGCAACGGCTCCAGAGACCGCCGCGATGTAGACCTGGTCGTCGGCCTGGATGAGGGTTTTCCGGTCGGGGAGGACGCCCGCACCGAATCGGATGAGGAATGCGACCCGCGCGCCGGTGGCAGCCTCGAGATCGGTGATACGCCGGCCTACCCACTCCTCGTGGACATTGACTTCGCAGACCGCGACGGAGCCTGTCGGGTCACGCCAGCGCGCG
Organism: Rhodococcus sp. NPDC060090; assembly: GCF_042729855.1. Classification (NCBI taxonomy): domain Bacteria; kingdom Bacillati; phylum Actinomycetota; class Actinomycetes; order Mycobacteriales; family Nocardiaceae; genus Rhodococcus; species Rhodococcus sp. NPDC060090. The sequence continues at coordinate 4,062 of NZ_JBHWXB010000003.1, forward strand.
TTCTCACTCTCGTGGGTCAGTGTGTGCAGGAGTCGATCGGTGGTCCAGGGCACCGTGGCGATGGTGGGAATCCCGAGCCGTTCGTACACGGCGGCGCGCTTTGCATCGTAGATCCGCGCGACGACACGTTCCACTCCGAATTTTTCGCGCGCGGTGCGCGCGGAGATGATGTTGGAGTTGTCCCCGGAGGAGACGGCGGCGAATGCGTCGGCACGCTCGATTCCGGCGTCGATCAGGACGTCACGATCGAATCCCATACCGACGACTGTGCGGCCGGGGAAGTCGTCGCCCAATCGGAGGAATGCCCCCGCCTCCCGGTCGATGACGGCCACGTCGTGACCGAGCCGGGTCAGGGCGGTGGCCACAGACGATCCCACCCGGCCGCAACCCATGACCACCACGTACACCGTGCACTCCGTTCGTCGGCCCGTCCTGCCGAACGGAAACCGTACCGCTCCGACGGCAACAGCGGGTGGAATGACCCTGACACCGGGTCGTGACGGACCGGGTACGGCTTAGGCTGGGCCCGTGTCCAAGCTTTCCACCGCCACGAAGCGGCTTCTGCTGGGTCGGCCGTTTCGAAGCGACACCCTCGGACACACCTTGCTCCCCAAGCGCATCGCCCTACCCGTGTTCGCATCCGATGCCCTGTCGTCCATCGCGTACGCGCCGGAGGAAATCTTCCTCGTCTTGTCGGTTGCGGGTTTGTCGGCGTACGCCTTCACCCCGTGGGTCGGGATCGCGGTCGCTGTGGTGCTCGTCATCGTGGTGGCCAGCTATCGCCAGAATGTGCGGGCCTACCCGTCGGGTGGTGGTGACTACGAGGTCGCGGCGAAGAATCTCGGGCCTCTCGCGGGGCTGACGGTCGGCAGTGCGCTGCTCGTCGACTACGTGCTGATTCTCGCGGTGTCGATTTCGTCGGCTGCCGCCAATATCGGCTCGGCGGTGCCCTTCGTCGCACAGAACAAGGTGCTGTTCGCGATCCTGGCGATCGGTGTTCTGACAGCCATGAATCTGCGGGGAATGCGAGAGGCCGGGACTGCGTTCGCGATCCCCACCTATGCATTCATGGCGGCGATGGCGATCATGATCGTCTGGGGTTTCGTGCAGATCTTCGTGCTCGGGCGCGACCTGCGCGCGGAGTCCGCCGATTTCGAACTCGTCGCGGAGCAAACGGATCTGACGGCGATCGCATTCGTGTTCCTCATCGCACGTGCGTTCTCGTCCGGCTGTGCCGCCCTCACGGGCGTGGAGGCGATCAGCACGGGAGTGCCTGCGTTCCGCAAGCCGAAAGCGCGCAATGCCGCGACGACACTTCTGTTGCTGGGTGCGGTGGCGGTGCCGCTGTTCCTCGGGGTCGTGTTCCTCGCGGGTCGGATCGGTGTCGTGGTGGCAGAGCATCCCACCACTCAGTTGAGGGGTGCGCCGGACGGATATGAGCAGAAGACGCTCGTCGCGCAACTCGCGCACGCGGTGTTCGCAGGTTTTCCCGTGGGTTTCTTCCTCGTCACCGTGGCCACCGCGTTGATCCTGTTGCTCGCGGCGAACACCGCGTTCAGCGGGTTTCCCGCACTGGCCTCGGTGCTGGCGCAGAATCGGTATCTGCCGCGGCAATTGCACACTCGCGGTGACAAGCTGGCATTCAGCAACGGGATTCTGTTCCTGTCCGGCGTGGCGGTCGTGTTCGTGTGGGTCTTCGATGCCCGGGTCACCCAGCTGATCCAGCTGTACATCGTCGGTGTTTTCGTCGCCTTCAGCCTCGGGCAGGCGGGCATGGTCCGGCACTGGACGCGGCATCTGGCGGTCGAAACCGATATCTCCGAGCGGAGACGGATGATGCGTTCCCGCGCGATCAACAGCCTCGGCTTCGTGGCCACCACGGTGGTGTTGGTCATCGTGCTGGCCACGAAGATTGCGGGTGGGGCGTGGATCGCGGTACTGATGATCCTGGCGATGTTCGGGCTGATGAAGGCGATCCGTCGTCACTACGAGAGCGTGGCCGCCGAGCTCGAAGCAGCCGAATGGGACGGTGTGCTGCCGAGTCGCACGCATTCGATCGTGTTGGTGTCGACGCTGCACATGCCGACGCGTCGGGCGCTGGCATTCGCGCGGGCGACGCGTCCCGACACGCTCGAGGCGATCACGGTCAACGTCGACGACGCGAGTACGCGTCAACTGGTCCGGGACTGGGATGCCAGCGACACCACGGTACCGTTGAAGGTCGTCGAGTCGCCGTATCGTGAGATCACCCGGCCGGTTCTGGACTACGTGCGACGCGTACGGCGGGATTCTCCGCGCGATGTCGTCACCGTGTTCATTCCGGAGTACGTGGTCGGGCACTGGTGGGAGCAGATTCTCCACAACCAGAGTGCCTTGAGATTGAAGAGCCGTCTGCTCTTCCAGCCGGGAGTGATGGTCACGAGTGTGCCGTGGCAGCTTCGCTCGTCTGCGAAGGTGCCGAAGGACCGGATCGACACTGTTCCCGGGGCGATCCGCCGCGGGTTGGAGAACGAAGCGGGTCACGAACCCGCGAAACAGGAGGAAGATCAGTGAGCCGCCAGGGGCAGCAGCGTGCAGGAACCGACTGGTCCGGGCAACGGATCGAGGTGATGCTCGGCAATCCCGCGCACGGCGGCTTCTGTGTCGCCCGCCACGAGGGACGTGTGGTGTTCGTCCGGCACGGCCTGCCGGGGGAGCGGGTGTTCGCGGTCGTCACCGAGGACCGCGGCGGCTCTTTCTGTTTCGCCGACGCGGTGGAAATCCTGGAAGCGTCGGATGATCGTGTGAATCGTGTGTGCCCCATCTCCGGCCCCGGCGGCGCGGGATGCTGCGACATGTCGCACGCGACGCCGACGGCGCAACGCGAGATCGCAGCGGCCGTGGTCGCTGAACAACTGCGTCGCCTCGGTGGTGTGGAGCGCGACGTTCTCGTCGAGGAAGTACCCGGCGGTGCGAGCGACGGTACGCGGTGGAGGTCCCGGGTGCGGTTGGCGGTCGACGCTGCGGGTACACCGGGATATCGGCGTTACCACAGTAACGACGTGGTGCCGGACCTCGGTTGCACGCAGATCGATCCGCGCGCGTACACCGACTTGGTCGAACACGTGTGGCAGCCGGGTGCCGACCTGCAGGTCGTCCTGGACGCGGACGGGCAGCGACACGTGGTGGAGATCGCACCGCCGGTGGTGTCGCGTACCGGTCGGCGCAGCCCGGGCAGGCGCGGGGCGTCGGCGAGGCGCGCTGCGGTGAATGCACCGCGCGCGGAGAAGGTGGTCGAGGGATCCGGTAGGCCGGTGGAGCGGGTCGGGTCGCGGGAATGGCGGGTGGCGGCCACCGGGTTCTGGCAGGCCCACCGCGGGTCCGCGCAGACGTACTCGACCGTGGTGAGCGAATGGGCCGACGCCGCAGCCGGTGGCACCGTGTGGGACCTCTACGGTGGAGTCGGCGTGTTCGCCGCGGCAGTGGCCGGTCAGGTCGGCGCGTCTGGGCGGATCGAGTCGGTGGAGTCGTCCCGGCAGGCAGTGGACGATGGTGCGGCTGCGCTTGCGGACCTGTCGCAAGTGTCGTTCCGGCACGGGCGGGTCGAGCGCGTCATCGGTGAGCTCGCGGAACCCGACGTGGTGATTCTCGATCCGCCGCGCGCAGGCGCAGGTAAGGACGTTGTCGCGGCGATAGCCGACGCGGCGCCCCGGCGCGTGATCCACGTCGGATGCGATCCGGCGTCGTTCGGGCGCGACGTGGGCCTCTATCGTGCCCAAGGCTTCGAGCTCGCGGATCTGCGGGCTTTCGCCGCATTCCCGTCGACGCACCACGTGGAGTGCCTCGCGCTGTTCACCCGCTGACGCTCGCCTCCTCCGTAACAGGGCTGTCCGATTCGCGAAGTAATTGCTTGCAGCATGCAACTAACTGTATAGTTGCATGCTGCAAGCAATTGACTCGTGTATTTCGGAGGTTCGCGTGACTGCTGTTCGAGCCGACACGGTGCACGCCCTGGCCGACGCAATCTTCCTGTTCGGCCGAACGCTACGCGCCGCGCTGACGCGTAGTGAGCCGGATCTCCTACCGAATGCCCTCGCCGCAGTGCTCTTCCTCCTGGCCCGCACCGGGCAGTGTCGTCCGAGTGAACTGGCCGCCGAGATGCACGTCGGTCAGTCGTCACTCAGCAGGCACATCGGTGAACTCGTGGATCGCGGATTCGTCGACCGGCATCCGGACCCCGACGACAAGCGAGCACACTTCGTGAGCTGTTCGTCCGCGGGCCTCGACATGCTGGCCGCCATTCGCGCTCGGCGCACCGAACGACTGGCCGCCCAGCTCGGCGACTGGAGCGAAGCGCAGGTCGCCGACGCTCTCGACGTCCTCGACCGACTCGACGCAGCCCTGCGCCCCATTGCCGCCACCGACGCGGCCACCACGATCGACGTACAAAGGACCTGTTCATGAGTACCACCGCAGTCACGGACGGCACTTCGCCGCCGCCCGGCACCGATCGGGACGCCGAGGCGCTCCTGACCCACCGCGAAATCCTCGCGATCCTCGCGGGCCTGCTCGCCGCATTGTTCACCGCATTGCTCAGCAGCACGATCGTCGCGACGGCGCTCCCGACGATCATCGCGGACCTGAAGGGCACCCAGACGCACTACGCATGGGTGATCACCGCAGCATTGCTCGCAAACGCCGCGTCCACCCCGATCTGGGGGAAGCTCTCCGACCTGTTCAACAAGAAGACGCTCGTCCAGCTGTCGATCCTGATCTTCGTCGGTGGATCCGTACTGGCCGGCGTCGCTCAGGACGTCAACGTCCTCCTCGGCGCACGCGTCATCCAGGGTATCGGCATGGGCGGTCTGACCGCGCTGGTCGTGGCGATCATCGGCAGTATCATTCCGCCGCGCGAACGCGGCCGGTACGCGGGATACATGGGTGCCGTCATGGCCGTGGCCATGTCGGGTGGTCCGGTGCTCGGCGGCGTGATCGTCGACAGCCCACTCGGGTGGCGCTGGTGCTTCTACGTGTGTGTCCCCCTCGCGGTCATCGCGTTGGTGCTTCTGCAGCGCACCCTGAAGATCGCGACGCAGCGCAAGACGAACGTGAAGATCGACTGGCTCGGTGCGACCTTGATCACCGCCGGTGTGAGCGTCCTGCTGATCTGGGTGTCGTTCGCAGGCAAGGAGGGCTACTACGAGTGGTTCTCCCTCGAGTCCGCCCTCTACGTCGCCGCCGGTCTGGGACTGCTCGCCGCGACCGTGTTCGTGGAATCGAAGGTTGCGGATCCGATCATCCCGCTGAAGATAATCACCGAGCGCACGACAGCGCTGGCGATCATCGCGTCGATCGCCGTCGGCGTCGGCCTGTTCGGTGCCACCACGTTCCTCACCCAGTACTTCCAGACGGCCAGGGGCTTCAGTCCGACCGCGGCGGGTCTGCTCACCATCCCGATGGTCGCGGGCACGTTGGTGTCGTCGATGGTGTCGGGACAGTTGATCACCCGGTTCGGCCATTGGAAGCCGTTCATCGTCGGCGGGGCCGTGCTCCAGTTCGTCGGGTTCGCGCTCCTCGGCACCCTCGACCACACCACCTCCTTGGTCGCCATCGGCATCTACATCGCAATCGTGGGTCTCGGCACCGGCATGCTGATGCAGAACCTCGTCCTCGCTGTGCAGAACACCGTGAGTGTGAAGAACATCGGTGCAGCGAGCAGTTCGGTCGCGTTCTTTCGCACGTTCGGCGGCGCCATCGGCGTGTCGATCCTCGGCTCGATCCTGGCGGCCCGTGTCTCCACTCTCTCCGCGGATGGATTCACGAAACTCGGAATCGACCCCTCCGCGTCGGGCGGTAGCAGCGCGGGCCTGGACCTCGATGCGCTCCCTGTGCCCGTCGCCGAGGTCGTGCATACCGCCTACGGAGACGCCACGGGTACGCTCTTTCTCGTAGCCGCCGGGTTCGCACTCGTTACTCTGGTGGCAGTGGTGCTCATCCCCAACCGTGAGTTGCGCACCACGATCGACATCGTCGACGAGGAGCCTGCGACCGACCGTCGTGCCCCGGCAGCCGAGGTGTAGCGAGACATCGAGCGAGGCGCACATGCGTCGCCCGTGCTGTACGTCTCGCGGGTGTGAGTGATGTGACGGTCCGAACCGTGCAACCGCTCCGTAGAATGCAGTAACTGCTCGCGCACCGTCGCGCGAATCATGATCCGGAGGGAGCTAGATCAGTTGGGTGTCCTGTCCCGCATCAAGTCGCCCGACGATGTGCGTCGCCTCACGCCGAGTGAGGTCACCGACCTCGCAGGTGAGATTCGCGGCTTCCTCGTCGAGAAGGTGGCGGCAACCGGGGGACACCTCGGCCCCAACCTCGGTGTGGTCGAGCTGACGCTCGCGTTGCACCGTGTGTTCGACTCGCCGCACGACCCGATCCTGTTCGACACCGGCCATCAGGCCTACGTCCACAAGATTCTCACCGGCCGCAAAGACGATTTCGATACGCTGCGACAGCGCGGTGGCCTGTCCGGATACCCGTGCCGGGCCGAGAGCGAGCACGACTGGATCGAGTCGTCGCACGCCTCTGCCGCGCTGTCCTACGCCGACGGTCTCGCGAAGGCATACGAGCTCAGCCGTCAGGACCGCACGGTCGTCGCGGTGGTCGGAGACGGAGCCCTCACCGGCGGAATGTGCTGGGAGGCGCTCAACAACATCGCAGCAGGCAGCACGCGCTCGCTGGTCATGGTGGTCAACGACAACGGACGCTCGTACGCTCCGACGATCGGTGGCCTCGCCGAGCACCTGGCGGCGCTGCGTCTGCGGCCCGGCTACGAGCGTGCGCTCGACAACGGTCGCCGCATGGTCAAGAAGATCCCGTGGCTCGGTGCCGTGGCGTACTCCGTGTTGCACGGGATGAAGTCCGGGATCAAGGATGTGGTGAGCCCGCAGGTGTTGTTCACCGATCTCGGGATCAAGTACCTCGGACCGGTCGACGGCCACGACGAGCCCGCGCTCGAGGCTGCCCTGCGCCACGCGAAGGCATACGGCGGACCGGTGATCGTGCACGCGGTCACCAGGAAGGGTGCAGGGTATGCGCCGGCCGAGAACCACAAGGCCGATCAGATGCACGCCACCGGTGTGATGGACCCGCGCACGGGACGCGCAACGTCGTCGTCGAAACCGGACTGGACGTCGGTGTTCTCGGACGAACTCATCGCCCGCGCCGAGACTCGCGACGACATCGTCGCGATCACCGCCGCGATGGCCGGACCGACAGGGCTTGCGAAGTTCGGTGATCGATTCCCCGACCGGACCTTCGACGTGGGGATCGCCGAGCAGCACGCGGTGACCTCCGCAGCGGGTCTGGCCCTCGGCGGTATGCACCCCGTCGTCGCGCTGTATTCCACGTTCCTCAACCGGGCGTTCGACCAGCTCCTCATGGATGTGGCCCTGTTGAAACAGCCTGTGACGTTGGTTCTCGATCGAGCCGGGATCACGGGCACGGACGGGGCGAGCCACAACGGCATGTGGGACATGTCTCTTCTCGGCATCGTCCCCGGGATTCGCGTGGCAGCGCCGCGCGACGGAGCCACCCTCCGCGAGGAACTCGCCGAAGCCCTCGACATCGACGACGGCCCGACCGTCCTACGGTTCCCGAAGGGCGCCGTCGGCGACGATATCCCGGCGATCGAACGACTCGACGGCACGGTCGATGTGCTGCGGATGCCCGAGGCTCGGACAGGGGATGTCCTGTTCGTCGCGGTGGGAGCATTCGCATCCTTGGCACTCGACGCGGCCGACCGCCTCGCCAAGCAGGGCATCACCGCCGCGGTCGTCGATCCACGGTGGGTGCTCCCGGTTCCCGCCGCGGTGACCGATCTGGCAGCCGGCTTCCGCATCGTCGTCACCGTCGAGGACGGCGGGGTGCACGGGGGCGTGGGCTCTGCGGTGTCGTCGGCATTGCGCAGCAACGACATCGACGTGCCGACGCGCGACATCGCAGTACCCCAGGAGTTCCTCGACCACGCCTCGCGTGGCGAGATCCATCAGGAGCTCGGGCTGACCGCGCAGGATGTCGCGCGTCAGGTCACCGGCTGGGTCGTGGGCCTCGACGATACTTCGGAGACGATCGCGCAACGCTGACTTTCACGTGCGCATATCCTCGAGTTCCATCCCCTTGGTCTCCGGGATCTTCGACTTGACGAAGAAGAAGGACAGCAGGGCGAAGAACGCGAACAACCCGTAGAGGAACCACAACCCGACCGACTCGGTCAGCGGTGGGAACGCCAGGGTGACGGCGAAGTTGGCGACCCAGTTGGCGGCGGTACTCAGACCGAGTGCCAGCGCTCGCATCCGGTTCGGGAACATCTCCCCGAGCATCACCCACATGATCGGGCCCCACGTGGCGGCGAAGAAGACCACAAACGTGTTGGCTCCGATGAGTGCGACCGCGCCCCACGGGGCGGGTAGCTGTAGGTCCTCTCCGCTCCCGGTCGCCTGTGAGAATGCGACGGCGGCGAGCAGAAGGCTGACGAACATGCCGATCGACCCCCCCATCAGCAGGGGGCGTCGGCCGATCTTGTCGACGAACAGGATCGCGACGAACGTCATGACGACATTGATGACGGCGGTGATCACGGATGTCGTGAACGACTGGTTCTCGCTGAACCCCACCGACTTCCACAGGGTCGTCGAATAGTAGAAGATCGCGTTGATGCCGACGAACTGCTGGAATACAGCCATCGTGATGCCGACCCACACCAGCGGTTGCAGCCCGAATGTCGGGCCACGGATGTCGTCCCACGACCGCGCTGTCTCGCGGCGCAGCGTCAGCCGGATCTCGGCCACACGTTCGTCCGGATGAAGGTCGCCGGTGACCTCGGCGAGAATCCGGGCGGCCTCCTCGTCGAGGTCCTTACCCACCAGGAAGCGCGGGGACTCCGGGATCATCAGAGCCAGTACGCCGTACACGATGGCGGGGACCACGCCCACGAGGAACATCCACCGCCACGCCTCCAGGGTCCACCACAGTTCGTTCGAGGCGCCGCCTGCGGCGTTCTGCAGGATCGCGTCGGACAGCAGAGCGGTGAAGATACCCAGCGTGATGGCGAGCTGTTGCAGCGACGCCAGGCTGCCGCGGTAACGCGCCGGTGCGATTTCCGAGATGTAGGTCGGCGCGATGACGGAGGCGATACCGATGCCGAGACCACCGAGCACGCGCCACAACATCAGGTCCGGGACGCTGAACGCGAGGCCCGAACCGATCGACGAGATGATGAACAGCGCAGAGCCGAGCAGCATGACCTTCTTGCGACCCCAACGGTCGGCGAGCTGGCCGGCGAACCAGGCACCGACGGCGCATCCGAGCAGGGCGATGGCGACAACGAATCCCGTGAAGAACGGTCCGAGCTCGAAATGCCCCTGGATGGAATCGACGGCTCCATTGATGACCGAGCTGTCGAAACCGAAGAGGAATCCACCGACCGCGGCGGCAATGGTCACGGCGATGACCTTGGCGACGTGTCCGTTCGAGGGCTGCGTCATGTGCACCTGCTCTCCGTGGGTACCGGCTTCGAAAGCGCTAGCGACAAACCGAATTCACGCTACGCCGTCGGGGCCCGCGCCGAGGGGGATCGAAGAACGAGGGGCGTGTCACCGACAGGTGACACGCCCCTCGTTCTCACGGATCGGAAACGTCAGGAGACGCCGGCAACTCCCGGCGCCAGGAAACGCTGTCCGTTGACCGCCTCGGAGACACCGGTGCGATCGAGGTACGGGGTGATTCCTCCGTTCCAGAACGCGAAACCACCGCCGAGGATCAGGCACAGATCGATGTCCTCGGGGGCCGCGACCACGCCCTCGTCGAGCATGATGCGGATTTCCTCGGCGAACGCACGCCGGGTCCGATCGAGGACCTCGTCGGCGGTCGAGGGGTTCTCGCCCTGCGGCCACAGTGCAGCGACCTCGGGATCGACGACCTGCGCGCCTCCCTCGTAGGACCACACACCGGGCTTCTTCGCTGCGACGAGTGCCTCGAGGCCGGGGGAGGAGACGAAGCGATCCGGGTACGCGGCGTGGAGCGTCTCGCCGGTGTGCAGCGCGACGGCCGGCCCGACGAGCGCGAGCAGCGTGAACGGTGACATCGGCATACCGAGCGCGCCGACGGCATTGTCCGCCACCTCGAACGGCGTGCCCTCGTCCACCGCGGTCATGACCTCACCGAGGGTGCGGGTGACGAGGCGGTTGAACACGAAACCGGGCTTGTCGCCGCACAGCACAGCCGACTTCTTCAGCGACTTCGCGGTGGCGAATGCCGTGGCGAGGGTTGCGTCGTCGGTCTGCTCGCCCTTGATCACTTCGAGGAGAGGGAGGACCGCGACCGGGTTGAAGAAGTGGAACCCGACGACCCGCTCGGGGTGCTGCAGATCCGCGGCCATCTCGGTGATGGACAGCGACGACGTGTTGGTCGCGAGGATCGTCTCGGGTGAGATGTGCTGCTCGAGTTCGGCGAACACGTTCTTCTTGACGTCCATGTTCTCGAACACGGCCTCGATGACGAAGTCGGTCTTCGCGAACGCGGCCTTGTCGAGAGAACCGGACACGAGCGCCTTCAGGCGGTTCGCGGCGTCGGGGGAGAGGCGGCCCTTGCCCTGCAGCTTGTCGATCTCGGCGTGCACGTAGCCCACACCCTTGTCGATGCGCTCCTGGTCGATGTCGGTGAGGATCACCGGCACCTTGAGCTGACGCACGAACAGCAGCGCGAGCTGGCTTGCCATCAGGCCGGCGCCGACGATGCCCACACCGGTGATCTTCCGGGCGAGCGACTTGTCGGGAGCCCCGGCCGGACGCTTCGCACGCTTGTTGACGAGATCGAACGAGTACAGGCCCGCGCGCAGTTCGTCGGTCAGCAACAGATCGGCGAGTGCTTCGTCCTCGGCGGCGAATCCCTTGTCGAGCGACGCGGAGTCGGAGATGTCGGTGCCACGGGCGAGTTCGAGCAGTTCGATCGCGCGGAGTGCGGCGGGGGCGAGGCCGCGGGTCTTGCCGTCGACCAGGGCCTTGGCCCGGGCGATCGCGGCATCCCAGCCGGCGCCACGATCGATTTCGGGGCGTGCGGGTGTGATCTCACCGTTGATGACCTTCACGGCCCAGGCGAGCGATTGCTCGAGGAAGTCGGCCGAGCCGAAGACCTCGTCGGCGTAACCGAGCTTCTTCGCCTGGGCTGCGCGGACGGTGCGTCCGTTGTTGAGCGGGTTCTCGAGGATGAGCGTGACCGCGTGCTCCGGGCCGACGATGTTCGGCAGCAACTGCGTGCCACCCCACCCGGGGACGAGGCCGAGCATCGTCTCGGGCAGGCCCAGGGCCGGAACATTGTCCGCGACGGTGCGGTAGTGCGCGTGCAGACCCACTTCGAGTCCGCCACCGAGGGCCAGACCGTTCACGAACGCGAACGTCGGGACCGACGACTCGCGCAACTTCCGGAACACGTCGTGGCCGAGCTTGCCGAGCTCGACGCCCTGCGCGTGCTCGGTGACCGCGGGGACACCTTTGAGGTCGGCGCCGGCAGCGAAGATGAACGGCTTGCCGGTGACGGCGACAGCCACCGGATTCGCGGCGAACGCCTCGTCGAGGGCAGCGCCGAACGCGGCCAGACCGGCGGGACCGAACGAATTCGGCTTGGTGTGATCGAACCCGTTGTCGAGGGTGACCAGGGCGATCTGCCCCTCGAGTCCGGGAACGGACACGAGTGTGGTGTAGGCGTTCGTCACGACCTCGTCGGCGAACAGGGACGAAAGATCGGTCATGTCTACTTGTCTCCCTCGAAGTTCGGGTTCTCCCAGATCACGGTGCCGCCCATGCCGAGACCGATGCACATGGTGGTCAGTCCGTAGCGCACCTCGGGGTGCTGCGCGAACTGGTGGGAGAGTTGGGTCATCAGGCGTACACCCGACGACGCAAGGGGGTGGCCGCACGCGATGGCGCCGCCCCACTGGTTGACGCGCGGGTCGTCGTCGGCGATGCCGAAGTGCTCGAGGAACGCGAGCACCTGCACGGCGAACGCCTCGTTGATCTCGAACAGGCCGATGTCGTCGATGCTCAGACCGGTGCGGGCAAGGACCTTCTCGGTCGCCGGAACGGGACCGATACCCATGACGGCCGGGTCGACACCCTGGAATGCGAAGCCGACCATGCGCATGCCGATGGGAAGGCCGAGCTCACGCGCGGTGTCTTCGCCCGCGAGGATCGCGGCGGTCGCTCCGTCGTTGAGGCCGGCCGCGTTACCTGCCGTGATCCGGCCTGCGGGACGGAACGGGGTCTTGAGCTTCGCGAGATCCTCGATCGTCGTTCCGGGGCGGGGCGGCTCGTCCTCGGTGGCCAGTCCCCAGCCTGAGCTCGAGCGGGTCGCGACGGGCACGAGGGTGTCGGCGATCCAGCCGGCCTTCTTGGCGGCATCGAACTTGTTCTGGCTGTTCACTGCGTAGGCGTCGGTGCGGGCCTTGGTGATGCTGGGGAACCGGTCGTGCAGGTTCTCGGCGGTATTACCCATGACGAGCGCACTCGGGTCGACGAGCTTGTCGGCGAGGAATCGTGGGTTGGGGTCGGCGCCCTCACCCATCGGGTGGCGGCCCATGTGCTCGACACCGCCGGCGATCACGACGTCGTACTGGCCGAAGCCGATCCCCGACGCAGTGGTGGTCACAGCGGTCATCGCGCCGGCGCACATGCGGTCGATCGCGAACCCCGGCACGGTTTCGGGAAGCCCGGCGAGGATCGCGGAGGTGCGACCGATCGTCAGCCCCTGGTCGCCGGTCTGGGTGGTGGCCGCGACAGCGACCTCGTCGATGCGGGCGGGATCGAGCTGGGGGTTGCGGCGCATCAGTTCCCGGATGGCCTTGACGACGAGATCGTCGGCGCGGGTGTCGGCGTAGATGCCCTTCGGGCCCGCCTTGCCGAACGGGGTACGTATGCCGTCGACGAAGACGACGTTGCGTTGGTTCGAGGTGGTGGAAGCCACGCGTTTTCCTCCCGGTGGAGCGGTGTCCTCGCCGACACGTTCCGCGGCGAGGCGAGGCGGACCGGGCACCGAGCGGTGACCGGTCTCGTCATTACCCTACATCGTCATTACCGGTGAGTAACTTGCGTGGCGCGGATGCCTCTACTTCTCGTCTGTGAGTGCCTTCGAAAGCCGTGGGACGGTCAGATCTCGCTGCCACGGACGCGCGCCCCCCGCCGCGAACCGGGCGTCTATGTAGGCGGCCGCGTCGGCGGTCGGGGGGAGCTCCCAGTCCCAGCACAGGCGTCGCACGAGTTCGGGGCTCACGAGATTTTCTACGGGCACCGAGACCTCCTCGCTCAACGCGGAGAGCTCCGTACGGGCGGCCGTCAGGCGAGCGGCGGCCTCGGGATGGTGGCGTGCCCAGCGTCCCGCAGGAGGCGGCCCGTCGAACGGTGGTGTCAGCGGCGGAAGTTCGGAATCGGGCAGAGCTCGGGCACGCTCGATCGCGGAGAGCCACGCCCGCGAGGACCGCCGCTGGCGCGGGCCGCCGAAGACGGGTAGCTCGCGCAGACCGTCGATGGTGCTCGGAACGGACTGTGCCGCCGACACAATTGCAGAATCCGGCAGGATCCGTCCCGGTGCGATATCGCGTCGAGTGGCGATCTCGTCGCGGGCCATCCACAGCTCCCGAACGATCGCCAGCTTGCGGGCGTTCTTGATCGCATGGACCCCCGAGGTGCGACGCCAGCGCTCGGGCTTCGGTTTCGGCGGACCCGCGAGCCGAATATGCTCGAACTCCTGTGCAGCCCACTCCGATTTGCCCTGCCGGTCCAACTCGGCGGCCATCTCGTCGCGGAGTTCGACGAGGATCTCGACGTCGAGCGCGGCGTAGTTGAGCCACGAATCGGGCAGCGGGCGTTTCGACCAGTCGGCAGCGCCGTGACCCTTCTTCAGTTCGAAACCGAGTGTCTGCGCGACGATCGCGGCGAGCCCGACCCGCGGGAATCCCGCGAGCCGCCCCGCGAGTTCGGTGTCGTAGAGCATCGCCGGACGCAGCCCGAGTTCCTCCAGGCCGGGCAGATCCTGATCGGCCGAATGCAGGACCCACTCGAGTTCGTTGATCACCGATGCGAGAGATCCGAGCCCTCCTGCGATCGGGATCGGATCGATCAGGACGGTCCCCGCACCGCTACGGCGGAGCTGGACGAGATACGCGCGGGCGGAATACCGATAGCCCGATGCGCGCTCGGCGTCGACCGCGAGCGGACCGTGGCCACGCGCCAGCAGCGCCGCGGCCTCGTCGACGTCCGCCGCCGTCGTGACGACGTCGGGGACACCCTCTCGCGGTGCCAGCAACGGCACAGTGGCCGCAGCGGGCTCGTCGTCCGAAGGGATCGGGTCGTGATCGTTTCCTGCCGACATGGCCGTGACTCTATCGCTGCAGGCGAGAGACTCCGGTCGGTGGCAGTCCCGCTGCGTACGCAAGGACTTCGCAGAAGGCCTCGACGTGGGGTCCGAGCACCTCGGAGGTCGGCGTCCACGACGCACGCAATTCCAACTGATGTGCGTGTGCCGGCCCTGCGATGTCACCGAAACGCACCGAACTCGTCGAGGTGACCGTGCCTCCGAGCGCTGTGAGAGGTTCGTGGTGGGCTTCGAGCGCATCGACGAGCCAGCTCCATGCCACCTCGGGAAGCAACGGGTCGGCTGCCAGGCTCGCGTCGACATCGGCCTGGATGTACGAGACCAGCCGGGTGGTTCCGTGCCAGGCCTCGTCGCCATCGGGGTCGTACAACAGGATCAGCCGTCCGAACGCGTCGCCCTCCGAGTCCTCCGGAACATCGGTCTCATCGGGATGGAGAACTTCGGCGCCGAGCGCATAGCTGAAAGGGGCGAGCCGCTGCGGCGGCCGGATCGGTTCGACCTCGATCTCCGGTCGCACGGTAGCCGCTTTCATCGCGTCGACAGTGGCGCGAAAGCGGGCCGGCTCGGCAGGCGAGGTGGTCACGCCAGCGGACGTTAGTGCCGGTGACCGAGCACACGCGGGAGGCGCGCCGATTCCAGCGGACCGGACACGCGTGGCAGCATGGGCAGCGACCCGTGCCTTTCGGAAGAACGAGGATCGATGACCGGCTTGGAGAACACGAACGTCGGCTCCCCTGCGGCCACGCAGTACCCCACGCGGCGGGCCCTCCCGCACGCCCCACTTCTCGCTGCGGCCCGCGGCGAGAAACCAGCACACCGGCCGGTGTGGTTCATGCGTCAGGCAGGCCGCTCGCTGCCCGAATACCGCGAGATCCGAGTGGGAACCGGGATGCTCGAATCCTGCTTCGATCCCGAACTCGTGTGCGAGATCACCATGCAGCCCGTACGTCGTCACAAGGTCGACGCTGCGATCTTGTTCTCCGACATCGTGGTGCCCCTCAAAGCTGCGGGTGTAGACCTCGACATCGTCGCGGGTACCGGTCCGGTCGTTGCCGAACCGATCCGCACCGCCGCCGATGTCGCTGCACTCCCACGCCTCGAACCGGAAGAGGTCGGCGCCGTTGCGCGGGCAGTGACCATGCTGACCCGCGAACTGGGCGACACACCGCTCATCGGGTTCGCCGGTGCACCGTTCACACTCGCGTCGTACCTGGTCGAGGGCGGACCGAGCCGCAATCACGAACACACCAAAGCGCTCATGCACGCGGATCCGAAAACCTGGCACGCACTGCTCGGCAAGCTCACCGATATCGCCCTCGTGTTCCTGCGCGCGCAACTCGACGCCGGCGTCGACGCCGTTCAACTCTTCGATTCGTGGGCGGGTGCACTCTCACTCGCCGACTATCGGGAGTTCGTCATGCCTCATTCACAGCGGGTGTTCGCCGAACTCGAGTCCGCCGGTGTTCCCCGAATCCACTTCGGTGTCGGAACGGGCGAACTTCTCGGTGCGATGGGTGAGGTCGGCGCGGATGTCGTGGGTGTCGACTGGCGGGTGCCGCTCGACGTCGCGGCGCAGCGTGTCGGGGCAGGCAAGGTACTGCAGGGCAATCTCGACCCGGCGCTGTTGTTCGCCGGCTGGGACGTCGTCGACTCCGAAGTCCGTCGTGTGATCGCCTCTGCCGACCGCGCCCTCGCGACCGGCGCGACCGGACACATCTTCAACCTCGGTCACGGTGTGCTTCCCGACACCGATCCGACCATCCTCACCCGGGTCGTCGAGCTGGTGCATTCGCTGTGAGCGCGCCTGCCGTCGCCGTCGTCGGTGGCGGCATCACCGGACTCGTCGCGGCACTTCGGCTGCGGGCGACATTGGGCCCGGACGCCCGGATAGTGCTGCTCGAGCGCTCGGACCGACTCGGCGGCAAGCTTCGCACCGTCTCGCTGGCGGGTGCTCCCGTCGACGTCGGTGCCGAGGCATTCATCGGGCGGCGACCCGAGGTGCCCGCTCTGCTCGACGAACTCGGGCTCACCGATCAGCTCGTCCATCCGTCAGGGGCACGTCCCCTCGTCTACGCCGGCGCGGCACTGCACCCCCTGCCGACCGGAACGTTGATGGGGATTCCCGCCGACGCCCGGTCTCTCGAAGGGCTCGTCGACGAGGAGACCCTTGCCCGCATAGTGGGGGAGCCCGAGGTGCCTCTCGGCTGGGACCGCGACGGGGACATGTCGGTCGCAGAGTTGGTGGGGTCGCGGTTCGGCGAACAGGTGGTGCGCCGCAGCGTCGACCCGTTGCTCGGCGGCGTCTACTCCGGCCTGTCCGACACGGCGGGGGTACGCGCCACGGTGCCGACCCTCGCACGCGCACTCGACGACGGTGCGGCGAGCCTGGCCGAGGCGGTCGCGAGCGCGCTCCCGACTCCCTCCGACAAGCCGGTGTTCGGCACGTTGCGCGGTGGCTACGGTGTGCTCCTCGACGCGCTCGAACGCGCAGCAGGCGCCGAGATCCACTACGGAACGCTCGCGTCGAACCTGCGTCGTAGCGGGAGTCGTTGGTCACTCGATCCGGTCGGTGAGGTCGATGGTGTGATCCTCGCGGTTCCCGCACCGGAGGCGGCGGCGTTGCTGACCGGCTCGGTGCCTGCCGCCGCCGCGCACGCCGCCGAGATTCCACTCGCGTCGTCGGTGACCGTGACGCTTGCAATGCCGTCGGAGACGGCCTTGCCACAGAACTCGGGCATCCTCGTCGCCACCGGGGAGGGACTGGCGGCGAAGGCATTCACGCTGTCCGGACGAAAGTGGCCGCATCTCGCCGAACGCGACGTCGCTCTCGTACGCGCGTCGTTCGGCCGGTTCGGCGACGACCGGCTCGTCGATGCATCCGACGAACAGCTGATCACCCTTGCCCGCGCCGACCTCGCCACCGTCACCGGCGAGATCACCGCTGAGCCCGTCGCGGCATTCGTGCAGCGGTGGCACGGCGGTCTGCCTCAGTACCGCGCCGGCCACACCGAGATCGTGGCGGCGTTCGAGCGGGCGATCGACGGAATCGACGGCCTCGCAGTGGCCGGCGCGATGCTGCATGGGGTGGGCGTTCCGGCATGTGTCGAATCAGGCACAAAGGCCGCAGCACGGCTCGCGGCACGAGTGGCAGGATGAGGGTCATGGCACGTCTCGATTTCGACAAGCTCAATTCCACGCTTCGCTACGCGATGTGGTCGGTGTTCCAGGTCAGGCCGGGTGCGCTCGGTGAGGACCGGACGGAGGCGATCGAGGACTTCCAGAAGTTCCTCGCCTCCTTCGACAGCACCGATGTCATCGTGCGCGGGATCTACGACATTGCAGGGATGCGCGCCGACGCAGACTTCATGATCTGGACCCACGCCGAACACATCGAGGATCTGCAGAAGTTCTACGCGGAGTTCCGCCGCACCACGATCCTCGGGCGTGCGAGTACCGCGGTGTGGTCGAACACCGCGCTGCACCGGCCGGCGGAGTTCAACAAGAGCCACCTCCCGGCGTTCGTCGCAGGTGAGGAACCGGGCGACTACATCTGCGTGTACCCGTTCGTGCGGTCGCTCGACTGGTACCTGCTTCCGGATGCCGATCGTCGCAAGATGCTTGCCGACCACGGCAAGGAAGCGCGGCCGTACCCGGACGTGCGCGCGAACACCGTTCCGTCGTTCGCGCTCGGTGACTACGAATGGATTCTTGCGTTCGAAGCCCCCGCGCTCGATCGGATCGTCGACCTGATGCGCGACCTGCGTGCCACCGAGGCACGGCGGCACGTCCGTGAGGAGACGCCGTTCTTCTCCGGTCCGCGTGTCGCGCCAGAGTCGCTGATCGCTTCACTTCCCTGATCATGTCCGGCGGGGCGCGGTACTCCCATATGGCGCACTGGGGGATGTATTCGGCGGAGGTGCGCGAGGGCGAGGTGGTCGCCGCGCACCCGTTCGCCGGCGACCGCGACCCGTCGCCCATCCTCGGGAACGTGCCGGGCTCGGTGCGGCACCGCGCCCGCATCGCCGGGCCTGTGGTGCGTCGAGGGTGGCTCGAACACGGTCCCGGGCCCAGCAGCAGACGCGGCAGCGACGAGTTCGTCGCCGTGTCGTGGGACGAACTGACCGAACTGCTCGCCGGTGAATTGCGACGCGTCGCGGATCGCTACGGCAACCGTGCGATCTTCGGTGGTTCGTACGGATGGTCGGCGCCCGGACGTTTCCATCATGCGCAGAGCCAGGTGCACCGCTTCCTCAAGATGTTCGGCGGTTACACACGCTCGGTGCACAGCTATTCGCTCGGCGCGACCGGTGTGGTCATGCCCCACGTCGTCGGGACCCACTGGAAACTGTTCGCGCGTTCGACCCATTGGGATCTCATCGCCCGGCACACCGAGCTGTTCGTGTGCTTCGGCGGCGTCCCCGTGAAGAACACCTCCATCAACGACGGCGGGAACAGCGACCACCCCACCCGCGACGCGCTCGACCGTATGCGGGCCCGCGGAGGCCGTATCGTGTCGATCAGTCCGCTTCGTGACGACACACATGGCGAGTGCGAGTGGCTCGCACCGCGGCCGGGGAGCGATGTCGCGGTCATGCTCGCGTTGGCGTATGTTCTTGCCACCGAGGGCCTGGCCGACCGCCGATTCCTCGATCGTTACTGCACGGGCTACGACAAGTTCGAGGACTATCTGCTCGGCCGTACCGACGGGATCCCGAAATCGCCGCAGTGGGCGGAGGAGTTGACGGGATTGTCCGCGCGGACATTGATCGATCTCGCACACCGAATGGCGTCCTCGCGCACGTTGGTGACGGTGTCGTGGTCTTTGCAGCGGGTTCGGCACGGCGAGCAGGCGCCGTGGGCCGGAATCACATTGGCGGCGATGCTCGGACAGATCGGTGTGCCGGGGGGAGGATTCGGTCACGGCTACGGATCGATGAACGAACCGGGCACTGCGCCGGTGCCGTACCCGCTGCCCACACTGTTCCAGGGCAACAACGACGTGGACGACTTCATCCCGGTGGCCGCGATCTCCGATCTGTTGCTGCGACCGGGGGAGAAGTTCGACTACGACGGCAAGCAGTACACGTTCCCCGACATCCGGCTCGTCTACTGGGCGGGCGGAAATCCGTTCCATCACCATCAGGACATCGGTCGGCTACGCCGTGCATTGGGACGCCCCGACACGATCGTGGTCCACGATCCGTACTGGACCCCGATGGCAAAACATGCCGACATCGTCGTGCCCTCCACCACGACCCTCGAGCGCAACGATCTCACCTGCACTCGCAGCGACCCGCTGTTGGTAGCGATGCAGGCGGCGGTACCCCGGTTCGAAGAGGCCCGCGACGACTACGACACGTTCTCGGCGCTCGCCTACCGCCTCGGTTTCGGCGATCGGTTCACCGAGAAACGCAGCGCGCACGAGTGGCTCGAATATCTCTACGAGCAGTGGCGCGGTTTCGTCCTCGCCGATTCGGCCAGGGTCGAGGACCCACCCGAGTTCGAGGAATTCTGGCATCGCGGTCATGTGCGGATGCGGACCGAGGACGATCTGACGTTGTTCGAGGAGTTCCGCGACGACCCGCAGCGCGACCCGCTGCGGACCCCGAGTGGCCGCATCGAGATCTTCTCCGCGGATATCGACGGGTTCGGCTACGACGATTGCGCGGGGCATCCGAAGTGGTACGAGCCCGACGAGTGGCTCGGAGGTGCACGTGCCGAGCGGTTCCCGCTGCACCTGATCGCGAACCAGCCGCGGAGTCGGCTCCACGGCCAACTCGATCACGGCGCGGTCAGTCAGGCGTCGAAGATTCGGGGACGCGAACCGATCCGGATGCATCCCTTTGACGCTGCATCGCGCGACCTCTCGGAAGGGGACGTGGTGCGGGTGTTCAACGACCGTGGTGCCTGCCTTGCCGGGGTCGCACTCGACGCCGGAGTGTTGCGCGGCGTGGTCCAGCTCTCGACCGGCGCGTGGTACGACCCCCTCGACCCCGAGGATCCCGGGTCGATGTGTGTGCACGGAAATCCGAATGTGCTCACTGCCGATGTGGGCACGTCGCGACTGTCGCACGGCTGCACCGGGCAACATGTTCTCGTCGAGATCGAACGCTTCGACGGTGAGCTCCCACCGATTCGCGCGTACGACCCGCCCGCCATCCGGCGCCGTATGTGAAATACGTCACCATGATGAGTGATGTCCCAGTAGCCTGAATGTTCATGAAGCGTCGCGCAGTAAGCAACCGTTGTCTGCGGGCTGCCGGCGCCGCAGTGGCCTTGATCCTGTTCGCAGGCGCGTGTGCGGATTCGGGCGACGACACCGCACAGGCCACGTCGCCGGGACCGACGACCTCCGCTACCGACCCGTCGCCGACCGGCACAGTGTCTCCGGTCGACCAGGCCGGACTGCAGGCTGCGTTGGACGCAGGCGCACAGGAGTTCCTGCTGCCCGGCGCGGTGGCGCTGCTGTACACCCCGTCCGGCACCATCACCGCAACGTATGGCACCACTGAACGGGACGGCGGCGATCCTGTCTCTGCCGACGACCATATCCGCGTGGGTTCCAATACCAAGACCTGGACCGCGACGGTCATCCTGCAGCTGGTCCAGGAGGGCAACATCGCGCTCTCGGACCCCGTGTCGAAGCATCGGCCCGACGTGCCGAACGGCGAGAACATCACGATCGAACAGCTTTTGAACATGCGTTCCGGTCTGTACAACTACAGCGAGACACCGGAACTGAACGAGGCACTGGACAACGATCCGCAGCGTGTGTGGGCACCCGACGAACTGCTCGCGCTCGCATTCGCGAATCCGCCCTACTTTCCTCCTGGTGAGGGGTACCACTATTCGAACACCAATTACGTGCTGCTCGGCCTGATCGCCGAGCAACTCGAGGGCAGGCCGTTGCCGCAGATCTACGACGACCGGATCTTCCGATCCACCCGGATGACGGACTCGTCGTATCCGGATGCCGCCGACACGTCGATTGCCGCCCCTTACTCGCACGGATACTTCTACGGCACGAACATGCTCACCCTGACCGATCCGGCACTGCCGGAGGACATGCAGGCCGAAGCGAAGGCAGGCACCCTCCTCCCGAGCGACGTCACGAACAACAACCCCTCGTGGACGTCGTCGGCCGGCATGGGTATCTCCACCGCGAACGACCTGGCGACCTGGGTGAAAGCGCTCACCGACGGCTCGATGCTCGACGCCGACCTGCAACAGCAGCGGATGGACAGCATCCTCCCGACCGATCCGTCGAACCCGGAGGCGGCAGGCTACGGCTGGGGTATCGCAAAGATGGGCCCGATGTACGGCCACACCGGCGAACTCCCCGGATACAACTCGTTCATGGGATCGGACCCGGAGAACGACGTCACGCTCATCGTATGGGCGAACCTGGCCCCCGGCGTCGACGGCCGCGACCCGGCCTCGACGATTGCGAAGGGCCTGATCGACGAGATGTACGCCAACTGAGACGACGAGCCATTAGCGTCGAGACCATGGGCACGAACACGTACGACGCGGTCCTGTTCGACTTCTCCGGCACGCTTTTCCGGCTGGAAGAGGACGACAGCTGGATGGAGCAGATCACCGACAGTGCCGGTGCGTCGTTCGACGTGCACCGGCAGGCAGAGCTGATGCGTCGTCTCACGGCGCCGACCGGGCAACCGGTCGAGATGGATGCCGAAGAACACCATGCCTGGACCAATCGAGACCGCGACCCTCGATGGCATCGGGAGGCGTATCTCACGGTGCTGCGCAAGTCCGGTGTCGCCGATCCGCAACAGGCGCAGAATCTGTACGCGAAGGTGACAGATCCGGACTGCTGGACCGTGTACCCCGACACGGTACCGGTGATCGAGGCGCTGTCCGGCGACGGCTACCGCGTCGGCGTCCTCAGCAATATCGCCTTCGACGTCCGGCCGGCCTTCGCGGCCCTCGGTATCGACGACCTCGTCTCCGCATTCACGCTGTCGTTCGAAGTCGGCGCGGTCAAACCCGAGGCGGAGATCTTCCGGCATGCGGTCGAGACGCTCGGTGTTGCGCCGGAGCGCACCCTCATGATCGGCGACAGCGAGAAGGCCGACGGCGCCGCCCGCGGGATCGGATGCTCTTTCCAGCTCGTCGAACCTCTTCCGACTGCGGAACGTCCCGACGCCTTGTGGCGAGCACTGTCGGCCGCCGGCGTCACTCCTTCGGAACCAGGCGCAGGGAGATCGAGTTGATGCAATAGCGCTGATCGGTGGGTGTCGGATAGCCCTCGCCCTCGAACACGTGGCCCATGTGGCTGTGGCACGACGCGCACAGCACCTCGACGCGCCGCATCCCGAGGCTGTCATCGGTGCGCAGGATCACAGCCTCGGATTCGGCCGGATCGAAGAACGACGGCCAGCCGCAGTGCGAAGCAAACTTCTCCGAGCTACGGAACAACTCCGCACCACACGCACGGCACTCGTAGACACCGTCGGTCTCGGTATCGGTGTATTCGCCGGTGAAGGGGCGTTCGGTACCCGCCTTGCGCAGCACGGCGTATTCTTCCGGGCTGAGCTTGGCGCGCCACTCGTCATCGCTGTGCGTGACCTTCGGCGTGGGTTCCGATCGGGGAGTGGTAGTCATGGCATCCACGCTAGCGGTGCAGGAGTTGCCGTGCCACGAGTTGGGGACGAGGTCAGGGGGCCGCGGTCTCCCGCTCGGGCTCCGGATCCGGTTTCGGCGGGGTCGTCGCCTCGGTCTTCGCAGTAGGCAATAGATGTGACGGTTCGATTCCACCGTCGAGACGACCTTCGCGACGCGCAGCGAGGTACCGGTCGAGTAGCACTGCGAACACCACGATCAGCAGCAGGGACCAGCCGAACGTCGTCTTCATGTACTCGGCTGCGCGGCCGGCCTCGACCCAGCGTCCGGACAGCCACGAGTCGTAGCTGAGGAAACCGTAGACAGCGAGCCACGCAGGCCAGTTCCGCATGACCGAGTTCGGTAGCAGTACGGTCATGAGCAGCGGGAACAACATCATCGAGTAGTACATCTGCCCGAGCGAGCTGAGCAGGAACGACGCGCCGAGAAGCACTCCGGCGCTGGTGCAGACGAAGAACAGTTCGTCCTTGCGGCAGTAGCGGTACAGCAGCCACAGCGCCGCCACGACCATCAGTCCCAGCACGACACGCAGGCCCGCGACCAGCCAGCCGGGCAGCCCGTAGTACATGCCGTTGCCGACGATGGCGCTGTTGAAGTAGTCGCGAGATTCCAGCAGATACGGAACCGTGTGTTCGACGAACTGCCACGCGTCGACCGACAACGGCCACGCGATGGCCGTCAGGGCCAGGGGGACGCCCGCTGCGGTGAGGAACACCTTCCACTGACCGCGCAGGAGAGGCAACAACAGTAGGGGCGCCAAGATCGGTTTGACGGCGAACGTGAGACCGATCGCGACGCCTGCCCACAGATCACGGCGCTTCAACAACAAGGCGAGGAACGCGACTTCGCCGAGCAGGACGAGGCCGTTGATGTTGGTGAACACGAGGGTGTTCGTGACGGTCTCGGACGCGAACGCAGCCAGCACGAGGATCGGTGCGACGGGGGAGTCGAGACGCAACCCGAACATCCGCAGCAGCAGATAGAGCGCAATGAGGATCGCAATGGCGTTCGCGAGAATGAACAGCCACCGAGAGCGCTCCGGGTCTATGACGGCGATCGGTGAGATCAGCAGCGTCCCCGACGGCGGATACAGATAGTGCGGATCCACCCACTGGAAGTTGGCCGTGTACACCGGGCGACGGTTGAGGAACGCCAGAGCGGCCTCGTACACGGGCTTGAAGTCGTCGGTTCGGAATCTGTTGACGGCTTTGATGACGACCCGATGCAACACCGTCAGTACGGCCAGTGGCCATACGACGTACTTGACCACTTCCGCTGTGGTGCGGGCGGTGCGAGGCTCGAGACTGCTGAGGAACACTACGGCACGGTACCCTGCAACGGGACCGAACGGCGCATCCAGGGATGTTGCCGAACCGCGATCAGGCCGGACAGAGGCTGCCGTTCGGCGGAAGCACTCCGTCGGCCAGATACGCCTCGGCACGGCTCTGTGCACATGTCGAATGCAGCGTCGCCGAATACCCGGCTCCCTGCCATGCCAGTGCCGCCCATCGGATACCGCTCGCGGTCAGCGCACCGGTCACTGATTCCAGGCCTGCATTTCCGACGATCGGGTCTGCTGCCGCACTGGTGACGAGCACCGGCACGTCGAGGGCCGCGGGGAGTGGCGGCGCGGCCATGCTCGGCCACGCAGCGCACGACGTCGCCGCGACAGCGGCGTCGCCGCCGAACAACGGATACGTCGCCGACCAGTTCTCCTGTAGTTCAGCGGCGCGCATCGGTGTCGGCCATCGTTGCCCGTCGCTGCACCGCGAAACCCACTGACCGTCCGTCGAGAGCATTGCTTCTGCTGCCCCTACGGATTCGAGCAGCGGCATGACATCGCCGTCTCGGGCGGCCGACAGGATGTCGGACAGCTCCCGGATGCGGACCTGAAGGTCGGCGCGGGGGGTTCCCAGGAACGCGGTGATCGCCGTCAGAAGCGCATTCGACGACACCGGCGCGAGCAGACCGTCCGCGGCCCGTCCGTAGAGTTCCTCGATCGCTCCGCGTGGATCTGCACCCAGCGAACACTCCAGCGCGGCACATCGACGGGAGAACTCGTCGACTGCGGCTTCAGCGCCTCGTGCGCTCGATTCGGCGAGCAGTTCGGCGTCTGCGGTCGCTGCGGCGGGCGAGTCGAGGATCAGCCGCCCGACGCCACCGGGATAAGCCGCTGCGTACGCGAGTGCGACGGTTGCGCCGTTGCCGATGCCGAGCAGACCCAACCGGTCGACATCCCATGCTCGGCGCACCTGCTCGATATCGCTCGCGGCATGTGACGCACCGAACATCAGTTGCTGCGGTTGCAGGTAATCGGTGCACGAGATGGTCGCTTGCCTGCCCAGTTCGGCGACGCGATCCGATGCATCGCCGCTGCGGCCGAACTGACCGAGGTCGGCGAGGGCGCGGCGGTCGGCGCCGAAGATGCAGTCGATCTCCTGGGACATTCCGAGTCCACGACGGTCGACGGCGACCAGCGGCCTGGCGGTCAGGATCGCCGACATCGGGCCTGTCGCGAGTGCGGCGAGCGCGCGGCTCGACGGAAGATCGGAGCCCGTGGTCACGACCAGTGGCGCGATGTCGGTGGGCGTATCGGTGAGCCGTGCGCGGACCACTCCGAGCGGAAACGATCCGGGCACCGCTCCTGTCACGTCGATCGGTGCGGGTACCTGTGCGCATTCGAGAACGAGCCCGGTCGGGCCGGGGGGGAGTGCGAACGCACCGACCGTCTCGGCGGTGCAGTCCCGCCAGTCAAGGTCGTTCTGCGGTACCGGAAGCTCAGCGGCGCCGGGGTCGCTCTCTTCGGGCTCGACCTGCTGCTCGCCCCCCATGTCCTGGACAACCGCCACGTCGGGTCGGATCGAGGGGCCGGCACCGCATGCGGCCACCACCGACGCGACTGCGAGCCAACACACAGCGAGCACCCCGGTTCTGCGCATGCGGACAGCCTGCCAGGTGTGCACCGCGGCGGTGCGCACCGGTGCGCCCGGACTGGGCCGACGTGTACCCGCGGCGTGCTCCGATGCGGTGAACTCACCGTGAACGGCTTGTGAAGTAGGTCCCATTACCCCGTCCCGTGCTGGTTGTGCCATTCGGCGCCACTATCCTGGTGTAATGCACGAACGCCTCGTCGACCGGAATCCGGTGGTGCCCGCAGACCAACTGGTGGCGCAAATGGTGCCGCCCGCGATGTTCGACGAGGTGAGTTTCGCGTCGTACATCCCCGACCCGAACGAGCCGAGCCAGGCAGCAGCCGTGGCTGCAGCGGAGGCCTTCGTCGGTAAGGTCGGGAAGATTCGCGGCGGTAAGCGTGGGTTGTTCGGTCGCAAGGCGCCGTCCACGGGTGCGGGTCTGTACCTCGACGGCGGGTTCGGCGTCGGCAAGACCCACCTGCTCGCCTCGATCTTCCACAGCGCCCCCGCACCCAAGGCCTTCGGCACGTTCGTCGAACTCACCCATGTCGTCGGTGCACTCGGCTTCAACAAGGCAGTCGAGGAGTTGTCGACCCACAGTGTGCTGTGCATCGACGAGTTCGAACTCGACGATCCGGGCGACACCATGCTCGTGTCCCGGCTGCTGACCGAGCTGTCGGCGCGCGGAGTTTCGATCGTCGCGACCTCGAACACCCTTCCCGGCCAGCTCGGCGAAGGCCGGTTCGCGGCGCAGGACTTCCTTCGTGAGATCAAGAAGCTCGGCTCCATCTTCGAGACGCACCGTGTCGACGGCCCCGACTACCGGCACCGCGACCTTCCGCCGGCACCGGAACCGGTCGAAGCGAAGGCCCTGGTCGAGCGCGCCAACGAGATTCCTGGCGCGACGCTCGACGATTTCGACGAGTTGTGCGCCCACTTGAGCACCCTGCATCCGTCTCGTTACGGAAAACTGGTCGAGGGTGTCAGCTCGGTGTTCCTCAATGGCGTTCACCCGGCCCACGACCAGTCGGTTGCCCTGAGGCTGGTCGTCCTCGCCGACCGGCTGTACGACGCGAGTATTCCGGTGACGGTGGCGGGCGCGAAACTCGACGAGATCTTCACACCTGAGATGCTGTCGGGCGGCTACCGCAAGAAGTACCTCCGCGCCACGTCGCGACTCCTCGCGCTGTCGCGCTTCGAAGTTCCCGCCTGACCTCGCGGTCCGGTTGACAGGCCGTGATGCAGCGTGCCCGTCCTACACGGTGCGCTGCATCACGAAGTCTTCGTGGAGTTGCGACCCCACTGTGAAGGTGCGTTCGCCGACCACGTCGAACCCTTCCTTCTGGTAGAAGCGTCGCGCTCGCGCATTCTGCTGATTGACTCCGAGCCACAATCCGGTGTGACCGCCGGAGCGCCCGATGTCGACCACTGCTGCCATGAGTGCCTTCGACACTCCCGTTCCGTGCCTGCCCGGGAGTACGTAGAACTTGCTGATTTCGATCGCCGGACGCGCGGTGATCATCGCGGCGATCTCCGGGTCTTCGGGGGGAGCGTCGATTGCCATGAGATACCCGACGATCTCACCGTCGATCGTGGCCTCGAGGACGATCCGTGTCGGGTCCGTGAGGTACTCGCTGAATCGCTCGGCCGTGAGAGTGGCCTCGATGAATGCGGCGACGTCCGCGCTCGTCGCATCGGGTGGGCACGCCAACGGAAATGTCGCTGCCGCCACATCGGCAAGACTCTCGGCGTCCCAGATTCCCGCGCGTCGCACCGAGACGGGTGCGGTGGCTTCTTCCTGTGGTGTCGGCATGAATCCAGTGAACCAGCTGCCGGAGATCCGGAGCGTACCGGCCCCGGACGTTGCCCCGGATATGGCTGAACCCCAGCCTTGGATGGGGGGTCATGGCTGGGGTTCATTACCATCGGGGGGGATGGCACTTGCCACGATACATGAGGGATTCCTCAGCTTCCAAGTTGCTTCCCGGTTCGAGCGGTCACGGTTTCGTCACATAGTTCGCGGACAGAGGTTTGCGCTCGTCACAACGAAGTTCTAGGGTGGGGCGTTATGAAGCGCGTACTCGTAGTTCACCGCCGTAGCGGGGTCTGACTCGGACCGACCCCCCGCTGCGGGTCTTCGAGCTACGTGTCGGTCCTCCCTCCTCGTGGAAGACCACCACCGATGAACGCCTTCGATTCTTTTGCTTCGGCACGTCCCCGTACCTCCGCGCCGTCCTGGCCGAATCGACTGCCCCTGCCGTTGCGGGCCGACGCTGCCGGATCGACCTGGGAACAATTCACCGCCATCTATGCCCCGCAGAACGGTCCGGTGCGTCTCGGTGGATGGCGCGCCACCGCGCTGGGTGCGGGGCGCAACTCGTACGAGGCGACACTGGCAGTGAATGCATCGATCCATACCGCGTCGGCGGTCGCGAACGGTCCCGTCGCGGGAATGACCGCGCTGCTCCACGATCTCGGAATCCACCTCGAGATCCTCTCGTTCGATCAGCGCGAACTCGGTGGATCGTACGCGACGTTCCTCCTCTGCCGGCAGGACGAACAGCAGATGTGGGCCATGGGTACGGGGGAGGCCGCAGCGGAGTCCACGCTGCGCGCCATGATCGCCGGCGCCAACCGGCTCAGCGTCGGGCGCTGATCGGAAACAGTGAAGTCCCCCTTCGGAATCCGAAGGGGGACTTCACTGTGTTCTGGTGCGCGATACTGGGATTGAACCAGTGACCTCTTCCGTGTCAGGGAAGCGCTCTCCCGCTGAGCTAATCGCGCCGGCTACTGACGCCGGTGTGGAGCGGATGACGGGATTCGAACCCGCGACCCTCACCTTGGCAAGGTGATGCGCTACCAGCTGCGCTACATCCGCATTCGCACGTTGGGGTGAAACTCGGATCGACCCACGTGCTGGTCGATCCTGGTGCGCGATACTGGGATTGAACCAGTGACCTCTTCCGTGTCAGGGAAGCGCTCTCCCGCTGAGCTAATCGCGCGAGGTGGAGACGGGAATCGAACCCGTGTGCACGGCTTTGCAGGCCGTTGCCTCACCACTCGGCCACTCCACCATAAAAGGTCGAGTCCAACCTCTCGAGCGGATGACGGGATTCGAACCCGCGACCCTCACCTTGGCAAGGTGATGCGCTACCAGCTGCGCTACATCCGCACTCGCACCGTGGCGTCGTGCTCTCCGTGGTGCGGTTAAAAACTTAGCCGACCATCGCGGAAACACACAAATCTGCAGGTCAACAAAAGAAAACTCAGCGAGGACGGCGTTGGATGAGCTGTGTGGGGCCCTCAGGAGGGCATAACGGGTGCCGACGGCGCGCCGGGAAGGCATGCGGCGAAGACCGCGACTCGCCCGAGGGCACCTCTCGTCCGAGAGGCCTCTACTCGAGGGGGTGCTGCCCCGAAAAAGAGGGGTCCTGGCAGACGCGGAGGTGCAGTCATCACTCGGATGCAATCTTGACAAAGGCTCATGACCTGCTGATTCGTGTTGACATAGGGGTGCATGTTAAATTTCTTTCCGTTCGAGCCGCTGCAAAGCGGAACGGTCCCGTGGCTCAGTGGAAGAGCGTCCCGTTCACACCGGGAAGGTCGCTGGTTCGATCCCAGCCGGGACCACAGGTACACGACAAGGGCACCCTGCGAAGGGTGCCCTTTTTGCGTACCTTGGCATGCAACCGTCGAGCGCAGTGGTGACTGTGTGATCCGGTGGGACGAGAAGTTCTTTCCCGCTCGACGATGTGCACGTCTGCGGCCATCGAAGTCCGCGTGGGCGATGCAGGGCAGACCACGGTGGTTCGAGGAGGATTCGTCAGATGAGTGTCGCCGACGGCGCATGGCCGGCAGTGGGGACAACGGGTGCCCGCTTCGGGCCCAGGCGTCCACGTCACCGCACGAAGCGGGACGATCTTGTATATTCACCCTCTGAAGAGGGGGAGCCGGTGTCCGAAACGGACGCTGCAGCGACACCGTCGTCGGCCGAGGGGGTAAGGCCGACCGCCGGAGAACATGTGGCTGCCGGTGTGATGGCACGCCGTGAATCCCGAACCACGGATCGGACGTTCGACGGCACTGGGTTCGAAGGCACTGGGGGAGTCGGAAAATTGGAAGAGCACACGTCATCGTTCGTGAGACCGTTCGTTCGTAGTGGCGGCCGTACCCGCGCCGATATAGACCTGCCGCTCGAAGCCCTGGTGTCCACGGTCCCGTCGGCGATGAGCATGATCGCCGGCCGATTCGCGGAGGAACACCGTGTGGTCGTCGGACTGTGCGCACAACCGCGATCGACGATGGAGGTGGCCGCCCTCGCCGGAATCCCTCTCGGAGTGGCGCGTGTGCTGATCGGAGACCTCGCGGGGGCGGGCGTCCTGACCGTGCACAGCACCGTGGACCGGGTGGGGCCGGGCAGCGACCTTCTCGAACGTGTACTCACGGGGCTGCACTCGCTCTGACGGCGCGGCGGGTGCAATCGTCGGGTTTCCCGCTCGGCACGCCCTGTGTTCAGCGGTGTGAGCGCATATCGATAGCATGGGGAGGTTGCCGTCGCGCATCGTCGACGCGCCCGGCAGCAGCCCCCAGAACAGGCATCCAGCCGAGGAGTCCAGCACAGTGACCACGCCCGCATCCGCGAAACCAGCCATACTCGTCCGGGTGCCCGCGGGGACCACTGCCGCTGCCGCCGTGCGTGAGGCCGGCCTGCCCGCCAAGGGCTCCGATGCCATCGTGGTCGTCCGCGATGACGAAGGCGCGCTGCGCGACCTCGCCTGGATCCCCGACACGGACGTCCAGGTCGAGGCAGTCCGTGCCGACACCGAAGACGGACGCAGCGTGATCCGCCACTCGGCCGCGCATGTCCTTGCGCAGGCCGTGCAACAGGAATTCCCCGAAGCCAAGCTCGGCATCGGCCCGCCGATCAAGGACGGCTTCTACTACGACTTCCAGGTCGAGCGGCCTTTCACGCCCGACGATCTCGCGAAGCTCGAGAAGCGCATGAAGAAGATCGTCAAGGATGCGCAGCGCTTCTCCCGCCGCGTCGTCGAGAACATCGAGGACGCCCGCGAGGAACTGAAGAACGAGCCCTTCAAGCTCGAGCTCATCGACGACAAGTCGGGTATCGACGATCCCGAGATCATGGAGGTCGGCGGCAAAGAGCTGACCATCTATGACAACCTCAACCCCCGCACGGGTGAGCTCGTGTGGAAGGACCTGTGCCGCGGCCCGCACCTGCCCACCACCAAGTTCGTCCCCGCCTTCAAACTCACCCGTAGTTCCGCAGCGTACTGGCGCGGCGACCAGGACAACGCCGGTCTCCAGCGGATCTACGGCACCGCATGGGAGTCCACGGAGGCGCTCGATCGCCACCTGGAGTTGCTCGCCGAGGCCGAGCGCCGCGACCACCGTAAACTCGGCGCCGAACTCGATCTGTTCTCGTTCCCGGACGAGCTGGGTTCGGGCCTGCCGGTGTTCCATCCCAAGGGCGGCATCATCCGCCAGGAGATGGAGAACTACTCGCGTCAGCGCCATGTCGACGCCGGCTACGATTTCGTCAACACGCCGCACATCACCAAGGGGCACCTCTACGAGGTCTCGGGTCACCTCGATTGGTACAAGGACGGCATGTTCCCCGCGATGCACATCGACGAGGAACTGAATGATGACGGCACGATCCGCAAGCCCGGCCAGGACTACTACCTCAAGCCGATGAACTGCCCCATGCACGACCTGATCTTCCGGTCGCGTGGGCGCTCGTACCGGGAGCTTCCGCTCCGCATGTTCGAGTTCGGCTCCGTCTACCGTTACGAGAAGTCGGGCGTCGTTCACGGCCTGACCCGCGTGCGAGGCATGACGCAGGACGACGCACACATCTTCTGCACGCCCGAGCAGATGCGCGACGAGCTGACCACCGTGCTCGAGTTCATTCTCGACCTGCTCAAAGATTACGGCCTCGACGACTACTACCTCGAGCTGTCGACGAAGAACCCCAAGAAGTTCGTCGGGAGCGACGAACTGTGGGACACCGCCACCGAGACGCTGCGCGAGGTCGCGGAAGCGTCGGGTCTGAACCTCGTGCCCGACCCGGGCGGAGCCGCCTTCTACGGCCCGAAGATCTCAGTACAGGTCAATGACGCGCTCGGTCGCAACTGGCAGATGTCGACGATTCAGCTCGACTTCAACCTCCCCGAGCGGTTCGAACTCGAATACACCGGATCCGATGGCGCCAAGCACCGCCCGGTGATGATCCATCGTGCCCTGTTCGGTTCGATGGAGCGCTTCTTCGGTGTGCTCACCGAGCATTACGCAGGCGCGTTCCCGGCATGGCTCTCGCCGGTTCAGGTGGTCGGAATTCCGGTGGCCGCCGAGTTCGAGGAGCACCTGTTCGACGTCGTCGGAAAACTGAAGTCGGTTGGGATCCGCGCCGAGGTGGACGCATCCGACGACCGCATGCAGAAGAAGATCCGTAACCATACGACGCAGAAGGTTCCCTTCATGCTGCTCGCCGGCGAACGCGACGTGGCCGCCGGTGCCGTGAGCTTCCGGTTCCGCGATGGGACCCAGGTCAACGGGGTCCCCGTCGACGAGGCGGTGAGCATCGTCTCCGACTGGGTGCGTCGCCGCGACAACGCCTCTCCCACCGCGGAACTGGTGCGGCCGGCCGAACAGGGAGCGACCAATTGACCGGCGAGGGCACTCCCGGCCCCGCCGACACCTCCGATTCGATGATCGATCGTGGTGCCGGTGAATCCGACCACCTGCAGCGGCTCTGGTCCCCGCACCGCATGTCGTACATCACCGAATCGCCGGGACTGCGGAGCGAGCCGTACGAGCCGTTCACCGAGATCCCGAAGATGGCGGACGAAGAAGGTCTGGTCGTCGCACGCGGAGAATCCGTGTACGCGGTGCTCAATCTCTACCCGTACAACCCGGGCCACCTCATGGTGGTGCCGTACCGGCGGGTGGCGAACCTCGAGGATCTCACGGTCGAGGAGAGCACCGAGCTCATGGCGTTTGCTCAGCGGGCGCTGCGGGTGATCAAGAAGGTGTCGCGGCCACACGGGTTCAACGTCGGACTCAACTTGGGCGCCGCCGCAGGAGGTTCGCTGTCCGAACACCTGCACCTCCACGTCGTGCCGCGGTGGGGTGGCGACGCGAACTTCATCACCGTCCTCGGCGGATCCAAGGTGATGGTGCAGTTGCTGCGCGACACCCGCGCACTGCTGGCCTCGGCATGGGACGAGTGAAGCGAGCCGACGGCGGCCCCACTCTCGCCCACACCCGCGCTGTCGCGGTGCGTCATGGCAGGATCGTGTTCCGGACACGTCGGTCGAAGGGAAATTCGGGGGTCTCGGAATGCTGAGCTTCTTCGGTCGCGCATCGGTGTCGAAGGTGACCGCACCGCTCGGGCACGCCTTGAACCGCACCGGCCTGACCCCGGACGCGGTGACCGTCATCGGCACCGTGGCCACGATCGCAGCGGCGCTCACCTTGTTCCCCGCCGGGTACCTGTTCATCGGCACGCTCGTGATCTGGCTGTTCGTGATGTTCGACATGCTCGACGGTGCCATGGCGCGTGCCCGCGGCGGTGGAACGCGTTTCGGTGCCGTCCTCGACGCTACGTGCGACCGGGTTGCCGACGGGGCGATCTTCGCCGGCCTGGCGTGGTGGGCGGCCTACCACGAGCAGAGCAGACCGCTGGTGATCGCAACGCTGATCTGCCTCGTGTGCTCGCAGGTCATCTCGTACGCGAAAGCGCGGGCCGAGGCGAGCGGACTGTCCGCCGACGGCGGTCTCATCGAGCGCCCTGATCGGCTCGTCATCGTGCTCGTCGGTTCCGGACTGACCGGGCTCGGTCTCGACTGGGCCATCCATATCGCGATGTGGCTGCTCGCCGCCGGGTCGATCATCACCGTGCTCCAGCGTGTCCTCGCGGTGCGGAACTCGCCGGGAGCACGTGAACTGCTGCCGATCCCGCCCGTCTCTGCCCCGGCGTCCGAGACGGATACCGGAAACGGGGAACGCTCGTGAACGACGAGGGTCCGGCATGAACACAGCCGAGCGTCTCTCGGACCTCGGATACGCAACGGGATGGCGACTGGTGCGGCTGTTGCCGGAACGCGTTGCGACGAAGCTGTTCGACGCGGGAGCCGACTTCGCGGCCCGCCGGAACGGTGGACCGAAGCAACTGCGCCGCAACCTCTCCCGCGTACTCGGTGTTCCCCCCGAGCGTGTGCCCGATGAACTGATCAGGGCTTCGGTCCGGTCGTACGCACGCTACTGGCGGGAATCCTTCCGGCTTCCGTCGATGGACCTCGTCGCCACAGCCGCGTCGATCGACTCGGCGGTCGAAGGCCGCGAGCACATCGACGCGGCACTGGCCGCGGGACGCGGTGTCGTCCTGGCTCTGCCACACAGCGGCAACTGGGACATGGCCGGCGTGTGGTGCGTCCGCACGTACGGTGGGCTGTCCACTGTTGCCGAACGCCTCCGTCCCGAGTCGTTGTTCCGCCGGTTCGTCGAGTACCGGGAAGGACTCGGATTCGAGGTGTTCCCGCTCTCGGGCGGAGAAAGCCCACCGTTCGTCGAATTGTCGGCACGCCTGCGGGCCAACAAGGTGGTGTGCCTACTGGGGGAGCGCGATCTCGCGCGTAAGGGTGTGCCCGTGACATTCATGGGAGAACCCACGCGCATGCCTGCCGGACCCGCAAAACTGGCCATCGACACCGGCGCCGCCCTCCTTCCCGTGCACTGCTGGTTCACCGAGCAGGGGTGGGGCTTCCGAGTGCACCCGGAGATCGACGTCAGCGACGGTATCGGCAGCGCCACGCAGGAACTGGCCGACCGATTCGCCGCCGATATCGCGGAACACGCTGCAGACTGGCACATGTTGCAACCACTGTGGATGGACGATCTGTCCGACTCACGACGCGCCCGAATGGAGGAGTGAGTGAGGATCGGAATGGTCTGCCCGTACTCGTTCGACGTACCGGGCGGTGTCCAGGCACATGTCGTGGATCTCGCCGAGGTCCTCATCTCGCGGGGCCACGAGGTGAGCGTACTCGCGCCCGCCTCCGAGGCGACGGTGCTACCCGACTTCGTCGTCTCTGCAGGTAGAGCGGTCGCGATCCCATACAACGGATCGGTGGCCCGGCTGAGCTTCGGCCCCGTCTCCTACGCGCGAGTGCGGCGCTGGATCAACGACAACAACTTCGACGTCCTCCACATCCACGAACCGAATGCACCGAGCCTGTCGATGCTCGCATTGAAGATCGCCGAGGGGCCGATTGTCGCGACGTTCCACACGTCGACGACGAAGTCGCTGGTACTCAGTACTTTCCAAGGGGTTCTGCAGCCGTTTCTCGAGAAGATCAGCGGTCGCATCGCGGTGTCCGAACTCGCTCGTCGCTGGCAGGTCACCTCGCTCGGAGCCGATGCCGTGGAGGTCCCCAACGGAGTCGACGTGCCGTTCTTCCGGCACTCTCCGCCGCTTCCCGGATATCCGCGTGCCGGCCGGACGGTGCTGTTCCTCGGCCGCTTCGACGAATCCCGAAAGGGCATGGATGTGCTCGTCGGTGCGTTGCCCGCACTGGTGGCGCGATACCCGGATATCGAGATCCTGGTCGTGGGTCGCGGTGACGAGGACAGACTCCGCAAGGATGCAGGACCGCACGCAGGCCACCTCCGGTTTCTCGGACAGGTCGACGACGACGAGAAGGCCTCAGCGATGCGCAGCGCCGACGTGTACTGCGCACCGAATCTCGGCGGGGAAAGTTTCGGGATCGTCCTCGTCGAGGCGATGGCATCGGGTACTGCCGTCGTCGCCTCCGAACTCGATGCGTTCAGGCGAGTGCTGCGCGACGGGCGAGCAGGGGTGCTCGTCCCCGTCGGGGACTCCAAGGCGCTCGCCGACGGCATCCTGGAGGTTCTCGACGACGACGACCGCCGCGCCGCGTTGGTCGACGCCGGATCCGAGGTCGTGGAGACCTACGATTGGCCGGTGGTGGCCGACCAGATCTTGCGGGTGTACGAGACGGTCACCGTCGGCGCCGGACCTGTGCGGGAGGTGCGGTCGTGACTCTCAGCGCTCTGACGATCCTCGTCCTGTCGCTGATCGCAGCCGTCGTCCTGTTGCTCGGCCTGTGGGCATACGCGACAGCGAATCGCCTCGATCGGTTGCACGTGCGGTCGGACCTCTCGTGGCAGGCGCTCGATGCAGCCCTCGCCCGTCGCGCCGTGGTGGTGCGCAGCATCGCAGCATCCACGTCCGCTTCGGAGGGTCGTCGGTTGTCGATGCTGGCCGACCGGGCGGAACGCGCAGACCGTGCGCACCGGGAAACCGCCGAGAACGAACTCTCCGTTGCCCTCGCAGGCCTCGACGTCGAACGATTGCGCCCGCAGCTGGTCGCCGAACTCGCCGACTCCGAGGCCCGCGTGCTCATCGCGAGAAGGTTCCACAACGATGCTGTGCGAGACACGCTCGCGTTGCGCACTCGTCGCCCGGTGCGGTGGCTCCACCTCGGCGGCACCGCACCGCTGCCGACGTACTTCGAGATAGCCGAACGCGAACCGGAGAAGGCAGGCGCTGTCGAGAAGATCGGGACCGTCGAGAAGTCGAGGGTGACCCCATCGCAATCGCCGATCCCGGATCGGGCTCGCACATCGGCGCGGGTGGTGCTGCTCGACGACATCGGACGTGTGCTCCTGCTTCGCGGTCACGATCCGGCACGCCCGCGGGTGCGCTTCTGGTTCACTGTCGGTGGCGCAGTGGAACCCGGCGAGGACCTGCGTGTCGCAGCCGTCCGGGAACTCGCGGAGGAGACCGGGCGCACCGTCGCCCCCGAACAGCTCGTCGGACCGGTGTGGCGGCGAGTGGCCGTCTTCCCGTTCAACGGTGAGGTACTGCATTCCGAAGAACTGTTCTTCGTCCTGCAGACACCCGGATTCGAGCCCGGCTCCGAAGGATTCACCGAGCTCGAACGTCGCATGGACCTCGAATTCAGGTGGTTCGACACCGAAGGGCTCCGCGAACTGGTCTCTGCGGGAGAACCGCTGTACCCGCAGGACCTCCCGGAACTCCTCGACGAGGCCCGGCGTATCGCCGGCAGCCGCGAGGAAACAGCTCTGAACGCCCCAGTGCGCGCCATTCGCTGACCTCGACGATCTCGCGACAGCGCTCCGACAAGGCCAGCGCATCGCGACTGGCTATGGGGAACCACCCGCACACGGTCATAGGCTCGGCGAGTCGCGATTCGTTTCTGCGCGACGACCATTCTGCGTCGACTTCGTCGTGCCGGATGTGCTGCGTCGGTTCGCTGCGTCAGTTCTGTTGTGTCGAGTTTCTTCTGAGGAGTTCAGCTGTGAGTACCCCGGACACCACCGCCCCCACCGGTACCGCTCGCGTCAAGCGCGGGATGGCCGAGATGCTCAAGGGCGGTGTGATCATGGATGTGGTCACCGCGGACCAGGCCAAGATCGCCGAGGATGCGGGAGCGGTCGCTGTCATGGCACTCGAACGCGTGCCCGCGGACATCCGTGCACAGGGCGGGGTCTCGAGGATGAGTGATCCCGACATGATCGACGGCATCATCGGCGCCGTCTCCATCCCCGTCATGGCCAAGGCGCGGATCGGGCACTTCGTCGAGGCGCAGGTGTTGCAGGCGCTCGGAGTCGACTACATCGACGAGTCCGAGGTCCTCACCCCCGCCGACTACGAGAACCACATCGACAAGTTCGCATTCACCGTGCCATTCGTGTGTGGTGCCACCAACCTCGGGGAAGCGCTTCGCCGCATCAACGAAGGCGCCGCGATGATCCGCTCCAAGGGCGAGGCCGGCACCGGCGATGTGTCCAACGCCACGACCCACATGCGACAGATCCGTCAGCAGATCCGACGACTGAGCTCGCTCCCCGAAGACGAACTCTACGTCGCGGCGAAGGAACTCCAGGCTCCCTACGACCTCGTCGTCGAGGTCGCGAAGGCCGGAAAGCTTCCGGTGACGTTGTTCACGGCCGGGGGTATCGCCACCCCCGCGGATGCCGCGATGATGATGCAGCTCGGCGCCGAGGGCGTGTTCGTCGGTTCCGGAATCTTCAAGGCGGGCAACCCCGAACAGCGCGCCGCAGCAATCGTCAAGGCCACCACCTTCCACGACGACCCCGATATGCTCGCGAAAGTGTCGCGCGGACTGGGTGAGGCCATGGTCGGCATCAATGTCGACGACATCCCGGTGCCGCACCGGCTCGCCGAGCGAGGGTGGTAGCCGTCCCTGCCGTGTCCACGCCGTCCGGCGGATAACCTACTTCCGGGTACAAAACGGAAAGGTCCCGCATGGCGAAGATCGAAGACATCCTCGAGCTCGAACGAATCGAAGAGAACATCTTTCGCGGCATCGCAACGGAGACGTTGCTGCCGCGGACGTTCGGCGGCCAGGTAGCGGGGCAGGCGCTGGTATCGGCGGTGCGCACCGTGGTCCCGGATTTCCAGGTCCACTCCTTGCACGGCTACTTCCTCCGTCCGGGAGACCCGACCAAGGGAATCGTCTACCAGGTCGACCGGATCCGTGACGGTCGCTCGTTCTGCACACGTCGCGTCACCGCGGTGCAGGACGGTCACGCGATCTTCACGATGTCGGCGTCCTTCCACGCCGACGAGCAGGGCATCGAACACCAGGACGAGATGCCCACGGTGCCCAGGCCGGAAGAGCTCCCCGATGCGAAGACACTCGTCGAACAGGGCCGCGAGGAGTTCGCGTGGGCACTGCGCGAGTGGTCGAACTGGGACTTCCGATTCGTGCCACCGGAGCATATGGTCGCCGACCGCGGTGTGGCCGCGCACCAGCGAGTGTGGTTCCGCTCGCGCGCCACGCTCCCGGACGACCCGGTCTTCCACGTGTGCACACTCGCTTACATGAGTGACATGACGCTGCTCGGTTCCGCGCACGTCATCCATCCTGAGGAGAAGACCCAGGACGCGTCGCTCGACCATGCCATGTGGTTCCTGCGACCGTTCCGGGCCGACGACTGGTTGCTCTACGACCAGACGTCACCCTCTGCAGGATTCGGCCGTGCGCTGACGCAGGGCCGGATCTACGACAGCAGAGGAAACATGGTCGCCGCAGTCGTGCAGGAAGGACTCACACGCTATCTCCGTGAGTCCTGACCTGCCCGGTGAGCCCTGACCCGCCCGGCGGGCAGCGGGGGCGGCGGCCGACGACATGAGAGGAAGGCGGCCTGCCGTGGCAACTTCGATGCTGCACACAACTCCGACGATCGGGGTACTCGCACTCCAAGGCGACGTGCGGGAGCATCGAGCCGCGCTTGAAGCGGCAGGTGCGCGCACTGTAGCGCTGCGCCGCGAAAGCGAGCTCGACGCGGTCGACGGCATCGTGATCCCCGGTGGCGAATCGACGACGATGAGCAGGCTCCTTCAGGTATTCGACCTGCTCGAACCGCTGCGGGCGCGCCTGAAGGAGGGGCTCCCCGCCTACGGTTCGTGCGCTGGGATGATCCTGCTCGCCACTGAGGTGCTCGACACCCGGCCGGACGCCGAGCACCTCGACGCGCTGGACATCACCGTGCGGCGGAACGCTTTCGGACGCCAAGTGGATTCTTTCGAAGCCGATCTCGACATGACCGGAGTCGACGGTGGTCCGCTCCGAGCCGTGTTCATCCGCGCCCCGTGGGTGGAACGGGTCGGACCCGACGTCGAGGTCCTCGCCCGGGTCCCCCACGGTCAGGCCGCGGGAAAGGTGGTGGCGGTGCGTCGAGGGAGTGTGTTCGCGACGTCGTTCCACCCTGAAGTGACGGGTGATCTGCGGGTCCACCGACTCTTCGTCGACACTGTGCGCTCACAGTTCGCAAGCCCATAGGTAGACTCGACTCTCCGAACTGTCGGTTTCACCGACTTCACATCGCCGGAAGGGGCTCGAAGCGAATGAGCGGCCACTCCAAATGGGCCACCACCAAGCACAAGAAGGCGGCCATCGACGCCAAGCGCGGCAAGATGTTCGCGAAACTCATCAAGAACATCGAGGTGGCAGCTCGTACCGGTGGTGGTGACCCTGGCGGGAATCCGACCCTGTTCGACGCCATCCAGAAGGCGAAGAAGAGCTCGGTACCGAACGACAACATCGAACGCGCCCGCAAGCGTGGCGGCGGCGAAGAGGCCGGCGGTGCCGACTGGCAGAACATCACCTATGAGGGCTACGGACCCAACGGTGTCGCATTGCTCATCGAGTGCCTGACCGACAACCGCAATCGTGCTGCGGGCGAAGTACGAACCGCGATGACACGTAACGGTGGCAACATGGCCGATCCGGGCTCGGTCGCCTACCTGTTCACCCGTAAGGGCGTCGTCACGCTCGAGAAGAACGGCCACAGCGAGGACGACCTCCTCGAGATCGTCCTCGATGCGGGTGCCGAGGAGATCAACGACCTCGGAGAGTCCTTCGAGATCGTGTCGGAACCGACGGATCTCGTCGCCGTCCGTACCGCGCTGATCGATGCGGGAATCGACTACGACGCGGCCGATCCCGACTTCCGTGCCTCGGTGGAGGTGCCCGTCGATGCAGAGGGCGCGCGGAAGGTCATGAAGCTCATCGATGCGCTCGAAGACTGCGACGATGTACAGGACGTGTACTCCAACGTCGATATCCCCGACGAGGTTCTCGCAGAACTCGACGCCTGATCGACCGCTGTGCCGCCGCACTGGAAGGTCGGGGGCACAGCAAGTCGGGGGCACAGCAGGTCGGGGGCACAGCAGCTCGGGCACGCAGCAGGTCGGGGCACGGCGCGTGTCGTTCGGGCAGCGATCCTGGTGTTCCGCTAGGCTCTCGAACAACTGTTCGTAGCGGGTGAAGGGTGTGGCGGTTGCGTGTGATGGGTGTCGACCCCGGACTGACACGATGCGGATTCGGGATGGTCGACACGGGCCGGGGCCGGGTCGTGGTGCCCGTCGCCGTCGACGTGATCCGCACACCCGCCGACCTCGATCTGGCGAAGCGGCTGTTGCAGATATCCGATGCCGCCGAAGACTGGCTCGACCGCTACGAGCCGGATGTCGTGGCAGTCGAGCGGGTCTTCTCACAAAACAACGTCAGTACCGCGATGGGCACTGCGCAAGCCGGGGGAGTGGTCGCACTCTCCGCCGCACGTCGTGGCATTCCGGTCATGTTCCACACCCCCAGCCAGGTCAAATCCGCGGTCACCGGCAACGGCAGTGCCGACAAGAAACAGATGACCGCGATGGTCACCCGCATCCTCGGACTCGACACCCCGCCGAAACCGGCCGACGCTGCCGACGCATTGGCCCTTGCCATCTGTCACTGTTGGCGGGCGCCGATGTTGGCGCGGATGGCAGCGGCGGAAGCTGCGGCGGAAGAACAGAAGCGACGGTACGAGCAACGGCTGCGCGACCAGGTCGCGGCCCGGAAGGCAGGGACACGGTGATCGCCTCGGTGCGCGGAGAGGTCCTCGAGATTGCACTCGACCACGTCGTCGTCGAATCCGGGGGTATCGGCTACCGCGTCAACGCGACACCGACCACTCTTGCGACGTTGCGTCGCGGCAACGAAACGCGCCTCGTGACGGCGATGATCGTCCGAGAGGACTCGATGACCCTGTACGGGTTCGCCGAGCCGGAGGCACGCGATCTCTTCGGACTGCTGCAGACCGTGTCCGGAGTGGGGCCGCGTCTGGCGATGGCGACACTCGCAGTCCTCGAGCCCACTGCGCTGCGCGCGGCGCTCGCTGAGGGGAACACCGCGGCGCTCACCCGCGTTCCCGGAATCGGCAAACGCGGTGCCGAGCGCATGATCGTCGAGTTGCGCGACAAGGTTGCCGCGTACGGCGTCGGCGAGGAGTCGCCCGCCCTGTCCGCGGTGCCCTCGCCGGTCGGCGAGCAGGTCGTCGAAGCGCTTGTCGGACTCGGTTTCCCGCTCAAACAGGCGGAGCAGTCGGCCGACGCGGTGTTGAAGGCGGATCCTGCTGCCGATACGTCCACCGCGTTGCGTGCTGCCCTGTCGGCGTTGGGTAAGTCGCGATGACCGGCGACGAGCCGGCAGATCCCTTCGCCGAGGAGTTCGGCGACGAGTCGCCGGTGACCGCGGAATACACCTCGTCCGACGGCGAGATCGAAACGAGCTTGCGTCCGAAGAGCCTCGACGACTTCATCGGACAACCCAGGGTGCGAGAACAACTGCAACTGGTGTTGCGCGGCGCCAAGATGCGCGGCGGTACGCCCGACCACATCCTTCTGTCCGGTCCACCGGGGCTGGGGAAGACGTCGATGGCGATGATCATCGCCGGGGAACTGGGGTCGTCGCTCCGGTTGACGTCCGGACCGGCTCTCGAACGTGCC
The DNA here is from genome assembly GCF_042729855.1 of Rhodococcus sp. NPDC060090. Taxonomy (NCBI): domain Bacteria; kingdom Bacillati; phylum Actinomycetota; class Actinomycetes; order Mycobacteriales; family Nocardiaceae; genus Rhodococcus; species Rhodococcus sp. NPDC060090. The sequence continues at coordinate 46,380 of NZ_JBHWXB010000003.1, forward strand.
GGCGACCTCGCCGCGATGCTGTCGAACCTCGTCGAAGGGGACGTTCTCTTCATCGACGAGATCCATCGGATCGCGCGACCGGCGGAAGAGATGCTCTACCTCGCGATGGAGGACTTCCGTGTCGATGTCGTCGTCGGCAAGGGCCCGGGCGCGACCTCGATCCCGCTCGAGGTCGCCCCGTTCACGTTGGTCGGCGCGACCACCCGCTCCGGGGCCCTGACCGGCCCCCTGCGCGACCGGTTCGGCTTCACCGCGCACATGGATTTCTACGACCCGCCGGAACTCCAGCGGATTCTGCAGCGGTCGGCCCGACTCCTCGGTATCGAATTGCACACGGATGCGAGCACGGAGATCGCCGGTCGTTCTCGCGGAACTCCGCGTATCGCGAATCGTCTGCTTCGGCGGGTCCGCGACTACGCGGAGGTTCGCGCCGACGGCATCGTCACCCGTGCGATCGCGCAGGCCGCCCTCGAGGTGTATGACGTCGATCCGATCGGGCTCGATCGGCTCGACCGTGCCGTGCTGGGAGCGCTCGTGCGTAGCTTCGGCGGCGGCCCGGTGGGTGTGTCGACGCTCGCGGTTGCCGTCGGCGAGGAACCCGCCACCGTCGAGGAGGTCTGCGAGCCGTTTCTCGTGCGTGCGGGTATGGTGGCGCGCACTCCGAGAGGACGCGTCGCGACGCAGGCGGCGTGGGTGCAGCTGGGTTTGACGCCACCTCCGGACGCGGCCGCCGGCGGTATCGAAGTGCGTGCTCGCGAGCCGCAGATCGACGCGTATGCCGAGGAGTGAACGGGTCCTGTCGCGGCGAGCCGGACGGCGGGCCATACCTTCCCGTCCGGGGTAGTGGCACACTGGTCTACTGCGTCGGTCCACGGAGGCCGACAGAGCGTTGCTGTGGTGGATACCACCGCGACACCGGTTACGAACCCGAGGACTGACTTCAACGATGGAATTGCTCTTCCCGCTCCTGATTCTCGCCCTGCTGGTGCCCACCTTCCTGGGTGTGCGGCGCCAGAAGAAGGAGATGCAGAAGGTCACTGCGCTTCAGGACTCGCTGCGCGTCGGCGACCGTGTCGCGACCACTGCGGGGCTGCACGCCACTGTGGCAGCCCTGCGCGACGACACCGTCGATCTCGAGATCGCACCGGGTGTCGTCACAGTGTGGTCGCGCTTGGTCATCCGTGAGCGTATCGAGGAGACGTCTGCGGCCGACGATCTCGACGCGATTTCGCTGCGCAAGGACGACAACGCCACATCACCCGAGACGGGTACGACCGAGCACTGAGGCGTACGCTCGGCCGACCCGCCGGCGCCGCCGGTGCTGCAGGGCTGGACACAGTCGACACCGCGGTAGCCGGTGTCGATCTGTCACGTCACGTCCTGCGCGGCCGCTTTCACCGACCCACTCACTCGTATCGAGGAGACTGACAGACCGTGGCACCTTCCAATGGATCGGTGCATCCCGCGCGCGCACTCGCCCTGTTCGGGGTGATTCTCGTCGCGTTGTATGCACTGGTCTTCTTCACCGGGGACAAGTCGCCGACTCCGAAACTCGGCATCGATCTGCAAGGCGGCACACGGGTGACGCTGACAGCGCGTACACCCGATGGGAGCACCCCGAGCCGGGACAGCCTCGAACAGGCTCAGCAGATCATCGAGACCCGCGTCAACGGTCTCGGCGTGTCGGGTTCCGAAGTGGTCGTCGACGGCGACAATCTGGTGATCACGGTGCCCGGTGACGACAGCGCGCAGGCCAAGACTCTCGGCCAGACTGCTCGTCTGTACATCCGGCCGGTGGTCGGGGGCCCGATCGACAGTTCCCTCACGGCGGATCAGCTGACCGAACAGGCGCCACCGGAGGGAACCGACCCTGCAGCACCGGAGGGAACCGACCCGGCGGCACCTGTTGAGCCGGAGAGTGCGGAGCAGCCCGCGGGCGATGTCCCCGAACCGCAGGGCAGGCCGTTCCCCGCGCAAGATCCCACTGATGTTCCCGTCGAACCCGGGGACGAGACCGCTGCGCCGACGGATGAGCCCGCCCCGGCACCGGAGGACTCCGAGCCGCTCACGCAGCAGGAGCAGGATGCGGCCGACATCGCTGCGGCGAAGGCGACCCGACAGAGCGAGGACCCGATGGTGCAGCAGGAGGCTGCCTTGGCACTCGACTGTTCGGCCACCGACCCGCTGGCGGGTAACGACGATCCGACGCTCCCGCTGGTGGCCTGCTCGACCGACGGCACCGCGATCTACCTGCTCGGGCCGAGCATCATCGACGGGCAGCAGATCGACGACGCGACCTCCGGATTCAACAGCCAGCAGTCGCGTTACGAGGTGAGCCTGACGTTCGACAACGAGGGGAGCACCACGTGGGCGCAGTACACCGCCGCGAACATCGGTTCGCAGGCCGCGTTCGTCCTCGACTCGAAGGTCGTGAGCGCCCCGGTCATCCAGGGAGCCACACCCGCGGGTAGTGCCACCTCGATCACGGGTCAGTTCACCAATGTCCAGGCCACCGAGTTGGCGAACACCCTCAAATACGGTTCGCTTCCGTTGTCGTTCGTTGCTTCCGAGGCACAGACGGTCTCGGCGACCTTGGGCTTCGCCTCGCTTGAAGCAGGCCTGATCGCCGGCGCAGTCGGGCTGGCCCTGGTGCTGGTCTTCTGCCTCGTGTACTACCGCATGCTGGGTCTGCTCACCGCATTGTCGTTGGTGCTCGCAGGTCTGGCCGTCTACGCCATCATGGTGCTCCTCGGCCGGTACATCGGGTACACCCTCGACCTCGCTGGTATCGCAGGTCTGATCATCGGCATCGGTATGACCGCAGACTCGTTCGTGGTGTTCTTCGAACGAATCAAGGACGAGATCCGCGAGGGTCGCAGTTTCCGGTCGGCTGTGCCTCGTGGTTGGGCCCGTGCCCGCCGCACCATCCTCTCGGGTAACGCGGTCAGCTTCATATCCGCTGCGGTGTTGTACGTCCTGGCTGTGGGACAGGTCCGGGGGTTCGCCTTCACTCTGGGCCTGACCACGATCCTCGACGTCATCGTGGTGTTCTTGGTGACCTGGCCGCTCGTCCACCTCGCGTCCAGGTCGAAGACGTGGTCCAAGCCGAGCATGAACGGTCTCGGCGCGATTCAAGAGGTGGCGCGTGAGCGTCAGCTCGCTGCGGCTTCGGCGAAGGAGGCGTGACCATGACCGACACGACGACGACGGCATCGACCGTCTCGCGGAAGGGCAAGCTGTCCGGCCTGTACACCGGTACAGGCGCCTTCGAGATCATCGGTAATCGCAAGCGCTACTACATCATCACCGCTGTCATCGTGGCCATCGCCGTGTTGAGCATGCTTGTGCGTGGCTTCACGTTGGGCATCGATTTCGAGGGCGGTACTCGGATCCAGATGCCTGCGGTGGAAGGCGCGACCACCACCGAGGTCGAATCGGTGTTCAGCGATGCCATCGGGTTCGAGCCGGAATCGGTGCAGACCGTCGGGGCGGGTGCCGGTGCCACCTTCCAGATCCGGACGGAAACTCTCGATCTCGGTCAGATCGAGGCGGTGCAGACGGCGCTGTTCGAAGAGTTCCAGCCGGTGGGATCCGATGGAGAGCCCTCGCGCAACGCGATCAGTGTGGCCGACGTCAGCTCGACCTGGGGCGGGCAGATCACCCAGAAGGCGCTCATTGCGTTGCTGGTGTTCCTGGTGATCGTCAGCGTCTACATCGGGGTGCGGTACGAGCGTGACATGGCGATCGCCGCGATCGCGGCGATGTTCTTCGACATCGGCGTCACCGCGGGCATCTACTCGCTGGTCGGGTTCGAGGTGACACCCGCGACCGTCATCGGTCTGCTCACCATCCTCGGGTTCTCGCTGTACGACACCGTGGTGGTGTTCGACAAGGTCGAGGAGAACACCCGCGGAATCATGCATCTGCATCGGCGTACCTATGCGGAGCAGACCAACCTCGCGGTCAACCAGACACTGATGCGGTCGATCAACACCACGGTCATCTCGGTGCTCCCGGTGATCGCGCTCATGGTCATCGCCGTGTGGATGCTCGGTGTCGGAACCCTCAAGGATCTGGCTCTCGTGCAGTTGGTGGGCATCGTGGTCGGTGCCTATTCGTCGGTGTTCTTCGCGAGCCCGCTTCTCGTTACGCTCAAGGAATGGCGCGGTCCGATCGCGAAGCACACCCGAAAGGTACTTGCGAAGCGGGAAGAGGCGGCCACGCGTGCGGAGAGCCGGGCCGGGGACCTCGCACCGGCGGGTGCCGACGCTTCGGCTGCGCCGACCGTGGGCTTCGCCGCGCAGCGGCCTGCAGCCGCACCGCAGCGGACCCCGCAACCAGGTGTCCGCCCGACCGGAAAGCGTGCCAAGAGAAGGTCCTGATATGGCTGCGAGTGAACGCAACGAGCGACCCCACACCCGACGCAGCCGTCTGTCCAGGCGGGCGGTCGCGGTCGGCGTGGCACTTGCCGCGGCTGCCGTGACCACCGTGGCGTGCGGCACGGAAGAAGAGCCGTTGCCGTCGATCGGATACATGATCGACAACACGGTGACCTCGTACAACGCAAACACGGTGGACGGCGCTGCCTCCGGTGCCAGGCAGGCGCTGGCCCGGGTGCTGCCCGGCTTCGGATACGTGGGTCCTTCGGGCCGTGTCGTCGCGGATACCGATATCGGTACCGCGACGGCGGTCCCCGGCGAGCAGCTCACCGTCCAGTACCGGTTGTCTCCGGACAGCGTCTATTCCGACGGTGTACCGATGTCGTGTGACGACCTCGTGCTCACGTGGGCTGCGGCGAGTGGCCGTTTCAGTGCGCCCGACGACTCGGGTGCCGACTCCAACGTCTTCGATGCAGCGCGGCGCGGCGGATATGCCGATATCGAGCGTATCGACTGTGCCCCGGGTTCCAAGGACGCCACCGTCGTGTTCCGTCCCGGTAGGGGTGATACCGACTGGAAGGCTCTGTTCGGCGCGACCGAGTTGATGCCCTCGCACGTCGCAACGCGGGTGTCCGGGGTCACCGACCTGGTCGGCGTGCTGAGCGGAGGCGATGTCGAAGCGGTTCGGCCGATCGCCGAATTCTGGAACACCGGATGGACGTTGACACCGGGTGCTCTGGATCCGAGCCTGCTGCCGTCGTCCGGGCCGTATCGGATCGAGTCCTACACCGTAGAGGACGGTCTCGTGCTCGTGGCGAACGAGCGGTGGTGGGGTAATCCGCCGGGGACCGACCGGATCGTCGTGTGGCCGCGCGGCACCGCAGCACAGACCGCGGCCGAAGAGGGGCAGGTGCAGGTCGTCGACAGCGCGGACGGAGCGCTCGGACACACCGCAGCTCTCGGGGAAGATGTCGAGACCACGACCGGGGTATCGCGCAACCTCGAGCAACTCGTCCTGGCGACGAGCGGTGTTTTCGAGAACCCCTCGGCGCGCCGGGCCCTGGCGTCGTGCGTACCCCGCCAGCAACTGTTCGACGAGCTCGGAGCCGCGACCGAGGACGAGCGTTCGGGTCCGGTCGGATCGCGGTTGCTTCCGCCGGACTCACCGTTGTATCCGCTCGTGGTCGGCCCTTCCGAGCGGTTCGGCAGTGTGGATCTCGACGCCGCGCGCGCGGAGCGTGAACGGTCGGGCCAGGACCGGTTCGAGGTGCGGATCGGATATACCACTCCGGACATGCGTCGGGCACGCACCGTCGAACTGATTGCGCAGTCGTGCCGTGATGCCGGGATCGATGTCGTCGACGCGGGGTCCGAGTCGTTCGTCCCGTCGCAACTGGGTGCGGGCGAGGTCGATGCTGTTCTCAGTGGGACCGCCGGAGTATCCGGCGCAGGTGGCCGGGCGGACATGGAGGATGCGCGCGGCGCGTTGAGTTCACGTGCGGGAAGCAACGTCGGCGGTTATGCGAACGGGCGGATCGATGAGATCCTCGACGGTCTGCTCGTGGCCGGCGACAATGCGACGGTGCTCGGCCTGGTGGAGGAGGGGGAGCGGATCCTGTGGGACGAACTTCCCACGTTGCCTCTGTTCCTGCAGCCGCGCAACGTCGGGTTCGCCCCGAACATGCACGCTGCAGTCGGCAATCCGACGACCGCTGGTGCGGGGTGGAACATGGATCGGTGGATACTGACGGGGTGAACTTTCTACGCACTGCCGATCCTGACCTGGTCCGAGAGGCCGCTGCCGCGGTGACGGCCCACACGCGCTGGGTCGACGATTTTCCGAGCCCGGGTGTTCGCTTCGCCGATCTCACGCCGGTGTTCGCCCACGGCCCGGCGTACGCGGCGGTCGTTGCGGCGTTGGCTTCGGCCGCTCCGGATGCCGAGCTCGTCGCGGGCATCGACGCTCGCGGATTCCTGCTCGGCGGAGGGATGGCGCGTGAGCTCGGTGTGGGGGTGCTTGCGGTGCGCAAAGCGGGCAAGCTTCCGCCGCCGGTGCAGAAGTGCGAGTACACACTCGAATACGGGACGGCAGCCATAGAGATCCCCGACGGGTCGCCGTCGCTGCGGGGGCGCCGGGTGCTCGTGGTCGACGACGTGCTCGCCACCGGCGGCACACTCGGCGCAACCCTCGAATTGCTCGAGCGGGTCGGGGCGGAGATCGTCGGGGTCACGGTGGTGACCGAGCTCGAGGCTCTCGGTGGGCGCGCACGCCTGGAAAGCCACCCACTGACGTCGCTCGTGCGTCTCTGAGGATTACAGTTGGCGGAAAGCCGGTGTACCGGAGCCAGCGATGGGAGGAGTGGGGATGACCCAGAATCTTGACAAGCCCCAGAGCGCTGGTGCGGCACCGGTACCGACACCTGCGTCGACGTCGGCGTCGCGGCGGGTGCGGGCGAGGCTCGCGCGCCGGATCACCGGGCAGCGCGGCACCACCGTCAAACCGGTGCTCGAGCCCCTGGTGACGATTCACCGGGAGCTGTATCCCAAGGCGGATCTGTCGCAGCTGCAGCGCGCCTACGACGTCGCGGAGGAACGGCACGCGAGTCAGCGGCGCAAGTCCGGCGATCCGTACATCACCCATCCACTGGCGGTCGCGACGATCCTCGCCGAACTCGGCATGGACACCACGACCCTGATCGCTGCGTTGCTGCACGACACCGTAGAGGACACCGGATACTCCCTCGAGCAGCTCACCTCGGAGTTCGGTGACGAGGTCGCACACCTCGTCGACGGTGTCACCAAGCTCGACAAGGTGGTGCTCGGCAACGCCGCGGAGGCCGAGACCATCCGCAAGATGATCATCGCGATGGCCCGTGATCCGCGGGTGCTGGTGATCAAGGTTGCGGACCGGCTGCACAACATGCGCACGATGCGGTTCCTGCCGCCCGAGAAGCAAGCCCGCAAAGCCCGCGAAACGCTCGAGGTCATCGCGCCGCTCGCACACCGGCTCGGCATGGCGACCGTCAAGTGGGAACTCGAGGACCTCTCGTTCGCGATCCTGCATCCGAAGAAGTACGAGGAGATCGTGCGACTGGTCGCGAACCGCGCCCCGTCCCGCGACACGTACCTCGCCAAGGTCCGCGACGAGATCGGATCGTCGCTCTCTGGGTCCCGGATCGACGCGACCGTCGAGGGTCGCCCCAAGCACTACTGGTCGATCTACCAGAAGATGATCGTCAAGGGTCGCGACTTCGACGACATCCACGACCTGGTGGGCATGCGAATCCTGTGCAACGAGGTACGCGACTGTTACGCCGCCGTCGGTGTGGTGCATTCGCTGTGGCAGCCGATGGCGGGACGATTCAAGGATTACATCGCGCAACCGCGGTACGGGGTGTATCAGTCGCTGCACACCACGGTCATCGGTCCCGAAGGTAAGCCGCTGGAGGTGCAGATCCGGACCCGCGACATGCACCGCACCGCCGAGTTCGGCATCGCCGCGCATTGGCGGTACAAGGAGACCAAGGGGCGGCACTCGGGCGATGTCGCCGAGGTCGACGACATGGCGTGGATGCGTCAACTCCTCGACTGGCAGCGTGAAGCTGCCGACCCGGGCGAGTTCCTCGAATCGTTGCGCTACGACCTTGCGGTCAAGGAGATCTTCGTGTTCACCCCGAAGGGGGAGGTGATCACGTTGCCGTCGGGTTCGACGCCCGTGGACTTCGCGTACGCGGTACACACCGAGGTAGGGCATCGATGTATCGGTGCGCGGGTCAACGGGAGGCTCGTCGCTCTCGAACGTAAACTCGAGAACGGCGAGGTAGTCGAGGTGTTCACCTCGAAAGACCCCAATGCCGGACCGACCCGTGACTGGCAGGCTTTCGTCGTCTCGCCCCGCGCGAAGGCGAAGATCCGTCAGTGGTTCGCGAAGGAACGCCGCGAGGAGGCGCTCGAGGCGGGCAAGGACGCCATCGCGAAGGAGGTCCGCCGCGTCGGGCTGCCGCTGCAGCGGCTCATGAACGCCGACCTGATGGTTGCCGTTGCCAAGGAGCTGCACTACGCCGATGTATCGGCGCTCTATACCGCGGTCGGTGAGCACCACGTGTCTGCGCATCACGCGGTGCAGCGACTCGTGGCGTTGCTCGGGGGTGTCGGTGGAGTCGAGGAAGAACTCGCCGAACGGTCCACACCGTCCACGATTCCCACCCGGTCGCGGCAGAGCGGCGACTCGGGCATCCTCGTACCGGGTGCGCCGGGCACCGTCTCGAAACTGGCGAAGTGCTGCACCCCGGTTCCGGGCGACGAGATCATGGGATTCGTGACGCGAACCGGATCGGTGAGTGTGCACCGCACCGACTGCACCAATGCGGGTTCGCTGCGCGAGCAGTCCGAGCGGATCATCGAGGTCGAGTGGGCGCCGTCGCCGTCGTCGGTGTTCCTCGTCGCGATCCAGATCGAGGCGCTCGACCGGCACCGATTGCTCTCCGATGTGACGAAGGCGTTGGCCGACGAGAAGGTCAACATCCTGTCTGCATCCGTCACCACCACCGGCGACCGGGTCGCGGTGAGCCGCTTCACCTTCGAGATGGGCGACCCGAAGCATCTCGGTCACGTGCTGAACGTGGTCCGTAATGTGGAGGGCGTGTACGACGTCTACCGTGTGACGTCGGCTTCCTGATCCTCGGCGTGTGTCGCGCGACGGTGCGTGTCAGCCGACCGCGGTGATCGTCACGGGAGTGTTCGGCGCGCCGCCGCCCAGCACCGAGCTGTCGTCGTGACCCGCTGCGGCCGCGGCATCGAGAAGTGCCAATGAGTCGTCGGTGATGCGACCGAAGGCTGTGTAGTCGGGGCGCAGCAGCGTGTCGCCGGTGACGAGGAAGAACTGGCTCCCGTTGGTGTCTGCCCTGCCGCTGTCTGCGACGGCCACGGTCCCGCGCGGGTACGCGATGATATTCGTGAGGCGTCCTGTCACGGTCTGCTCTGCCAACTGCGGCACGGGGTATTCGTCCGGGTAGGTGAAGCCGGGGCCACCGGTGCCTGTCCCCGTCGGATCGCCGCACTGGTAGTACTGCGCACCGACTTCGTCGGACAGGCGGTGGCATGAGGTACCGGTATAGAACCCCTGCTGCGCGAGGCTGACGAAACTGTTGACGGCGCAGGGGGCGCGACCGCGGTCGAGTACCAGATCGATGCGGCCGATCGATGTCTCGAGGCCGACTTCCACGGTGCCGGTTGTCGATGCGGACGTCGGGGGTACGGTCACGGCCCGTGAGGCCGGTTCCGTCGGTGTGTACGAACAAGTGACGGTGGCAGCGTCGAGCGGGAGCACCTCGGGGAGGCGGGAGTACTGCGCCACGTATTCGTTCGTCACTGCGTGGCTGGGCGCCTGAGATGTGGTGGTCACAGGTGGCGGAGTCACGGCCTCGCCGCTCGAGCAGCCGGCCGTCAGCGCCGCGCCGAGGAGTACGCCAGCGACGGCGACCACACCGCGTAATCCGAATGAGCCGGTCGATGTAGGGGAGATCACAGAGTCGGGAGCGTAGCCGAGATAGTCATGATTCGGCAGAGGTGTTGTCACTTTTCGGCAAAATATGACCCCGAAAGCTGCACTCGCGGGCGAGTCGACGGTCGATGACGTGAAAACAGGGTGCTCCTCGCCGTATGGCGAGGAGCACCCTGTGCGTTCCGAACTCTCGTCTACGACGACACGGTCACCGATTCGATCTGAACCGGAAGGTTCGGGGCTCCGCCACCGGCAGACATCGAACCGTCGTCGCCTGCGGCGGCGACCTCCTCGACGACTGCGAGGCCGGCTTCGTCGATCGTGCCGAACACCGTGTACATCGGAGGCAGCTGCGAGTCTTCGTAGACCAGGAAGAATTGGCTTCCGTTGCTGCCGGGTTGTCCGGTGTTGGCCATCGCGATCGTGCCGCGCGGGTAGACGACCGGCTGTCGCAGCTGCGGGTCACCCTGCTCGTACACGTTCTCCGGATATTCGGTGTCGAAGCCGTATCCCGGGCCACCGGTGCCGGTGCCCGTCGGGTCGCCGCACTGCAGCACCTGCAGCCCCGGCGACGTCACGAGCCGGTGACAGGGGGTGTCGTCGAAATAGCCCTGCTCGGCGAGCGAGACGAAGCTGTTCACCGTGCACGGTGCGGATGCCCGGTCGAGCAACAACCCGATGGACCCGGCGCTCGTCGTCATCGCGACCTCGGCGATGCCGGTTGCCGACACGTCCGCGTCGGACGGCGGAGTCACGTCTTCGGCGGCACGACCGTCCGGCGTGTAGGTGCACGAGACAGGGTCCCCGTCCGTGGGACGCTCGGGCAGGGCGCCCAGTGCAGGCGGCTGCTCGGCTTCGGAGCTGATCGATGTAGTCGTCGTGGTGTCGCTCGCAGAGTCGTCGGCACAGCCGGCCAACAGCAGGGCCAGGCCTGCGCCGGCGGCAACGGTGGTGCGCAATCGGATCATCAGTCCATCCTCACACTCGTGAGAGTTGTTTCGAGTGCCGGGGCGCCGTCCTGGCTGCCACCGGCAACTCCGTCTGCCGCGATCTTGTCGAGCGTCGCAAGCCCCGTCTCGTCGATCTCACCGAAAACCGTGTACTGCGGAGGCAGGACGGAATCGCCGTACACCAGGAAGAACTGGCTGCCGTTGGTTCCCGGGCCTGCGTTCGCCATCGCGAGAGCGCCCCGCTTGTAGGTCATCGGTTCCTGCGAGGCCGGATCGTCGGCTGCGAACTGATCGGTGGGGAACTCGTTCGCGAACTGGTAGCCGGGCCCACCGGACCCCGTCCCCGTCGGATCACCGCACTGCAGTACCTGCAATGTGGGGGCCGTCGTCAGTCGGTGGCAGGTGGTGGCGTCGAAATAGCTCTGCGCCGCGAGGGACAGGAAGCTGTTGACCGTGCACGGCGAATCGTCGTTGTGCAGGATCAGCCCGATGTTGCCCTGCGACGTCTCGACGCTGACGCTGATGTCGGTGTTGGCGTCACCGGACGTGAGGATTCCGTCGGTGCGCGGGGGCTCCACCGGCTTCGACGGTTCGCGGCCGTCGGCCGGGTACTCGCAGCTCACCGACTCGGGGAGGGGCTCGGCGCGGGCCGCGGGCACCGCCGGGTACTCGGGCTCCGCGATGTCGGTGCCTGCGGCGTCGGTCGCTGTGTCCTCGGAGTCCCCGTTCATCGACCACAGGGCGGCGGCCGCGCCGACCACCACGACGACCCCGAGTGCCGATAGTCCGATAGTCAGACGACGCCGTTGACGCTCGCGTTCTGCTCGGCGTTCGAGCTGACGCTCGAGTTTGCGTTTCGCGGCCTGGCGCCGCTGTGCATTGCTCGGCACTGCAGTTGTCCTCCCGTGAACCGATCGTTGTGCTGGTGCCCGCGTTCAGGCCGAGTCGAGTTTGCCACCCCAACCTGAGAACGGGCCGCCTGGGCACAGCGCATAGTGTGTACGAGACCACGAATGCCCACACCGTAGGAGCGATGCTCGTGCTCGTTACCGGATTTCCCGCAGGAATGTTCCAGACGAATTGCTACATCCTTGCGCAGGACAACGCGAAAGAGTGCGTCGTCGTCGACCCAGGCCAGGACGCCGCGGAGCCCCTGGTCGAGTTCCTCACCGGCTCCGACATGACGCCGCGGGCCGTGTTGCTCACGCACGGTCACCTCGACCACGTCTGGTCCGCTCAGGCCGTTGCCGATCGGTTCTCGATTCCCACCTACATCCATCCGGACGATCGCCACATGCTCAGCGATCCCGGTGTCGGATTGGGATCGAGCCTCGCTCCGATGCTCGAAGGAACCACGTTCACCGAGCCGCACGAGGTGATCGAGCTCGCGGACGGCGACAAGATCTCGCATGCGGGCATCGAGTTCGTCGTCGATCACACCCCCGGCCACACCCAGGGCTCCGTTGTGCTGCGCACTCGCACCACGAACCCGGACGGCACCGAATTCGAGGTCGCACTGACCGGCGACACGCTGTTCCAGGGATCGATCGGTCGTTCCGACCTTCCCGGTGGTAACCACGAACAGCTGCTCGCGTCGATCGCCGAGAAGTTGCTCGTGCTCGACGACACCACCGCGATCCTGCCCGGGCACGGCGGCTCCAGCACCATCGGGCAGGAGCGGGCCTCGAACCCGTTCCTGGTCGGTCTCACCGGTTCCCGCTGACAGCGGCTCTGCCCGGCACCACGAACCTTCCGACGAGAGAAAGCAGCGACAGTGAGTAAGGCCTCCACGTTCTCGGCTCCCAAGGGCGTGCCCGATTACGTTCCCCCTCGATCCGCCGAGTTCGTGGCGGTCCGCGACGGTTTGACCCGAGCCGCGCGCATGGCGGGATACGGGCACATCGAGCTGCCGATCTTCGAGGACACCGGACTGTTCGCGCGTGGCGTCGGTGAGTCGACCGACGTCGTGTCCAAGGAGATGTACACCTTCGCCGATCGCGGTGACCGATCGGTGACGTTGCGACCGGAGGGCACCGCCGGTGTCATGCGTGCGGTGATCGAGCACGGCCTCGACCGCGGGCAGCTGCCGGTCAAGGTGTCGTACTCGGGTCCGTTCTTCCGCTACGAGCGCCCCCAGGCGGGGCGCTATCGGCAGTTGCAGCAGGTCGGCGTCGAAGCCATCGGCATCGACGATCCGGCTCTCGACGCAGAGGTCATCGCCATCGCGGATGCGGGCTTCCGTGGCCTGGGGCTCGAGGGTTTTCGTCTCGAGCTCACCTCGCTGGGCGACGACACCTGCCGGCCACAGTATCGGGAACGGTTGCAGGAGTTCTTGTTCGGACTTCCCCTCGACGAGGAGACGCGTCGTCGTGCGGAGATCAATCCGCTGCGCGTGCTCGACGACAAGCGTCCCGAGGTTCGGGAGATGACCGTCGACGCGCCCTTGATGCTCGACCATCTGTCCGACACTGCGCAGGCGCACTTCGACGAGGTCCGCGCACACCTCGACGCGCTCGGTGTGCCTTACGTGGTCAACCCCCGCATGGTGCGCGGTCTCGATTACTACACGAAGACCACGTTCGAGTTCGTGCACGACGGACTCGGCGCTCAGTCCGGCATCGGCGGTGGCGGCCGGTACGACGGACTCATGGAACAGCTGGGCGGACAACCGTTGTCCGGAATCGGATTCGGGCTCGGTGTCGATCGCACAATTCTCGCGCTCGCCGCGGAGGGCAGGACGGCGGCCACTCCTGCCCGGTGCGAGGTGTACGGAATTCCGATGGGCGACGCGGCGAAGGCGGCATTGGTGCCGATCGCGCATCGCGTGCGGGCCGCGGGGATCCGTGTCGACCTCGCCTACGGTGGTCGCGGGCTCAAGGGAGCGATGAAGGCAGCCGACAAGTCGGGAGCCGTCCTCGCTCTGGTCCTCGGCGACCGGGAACTCGAAGCGGGGGAGATCGTCGTCAAGGATCTCCGCAACGGCGAACAGGAAACGGTGCCGCTCGCCGACGTCGTTGCACGCGTGGGTGAGGCCGTTGACCGCGCCTGACGGCAGGAAAGGGTCGCGGCCGGACCCGGTGGCACTCGATCTGATTCCGGCGCAGCTGCTGGCGCCGCGCGCCCGGAAGCTCGCGACACTGGCGGTTCTCGCGGGTGCGCTCGTCGGCACGGTCGTGTGGCTCGTCGCACCGTGGTGGGTCGCGATCCTCGTTGCGGCCGTTGTCGCACTACCGCCTGCACTCGGCGTGTTCGCTGCGACGAAGCGTCATATCCGGCTCGACGGAACAGTGATCACGGCAAGTGGATTGTTCCGATCTCGCAGTGTCGAACTCGAGCACCTGGCAGGGGTCGAACTTCTCGTGCGTACGGCCCGAGTGTCGCAGGTCATCGCCCGGGTCAACGATGGAAGCCACGGGCTGATCATGATCCCGCTCGCGTTGTACAGCGGTGAAGGCGGCCGCGAGCTGGACATCCTCGCGCTACGGAAGCTGGCAGACGCCTTCGCCTCGAGTGAACTTGCTTCCGCGGCCGCGATCTCCTCGGTGCTGGTCGAACAACTGCGCGCGGAAGCGCGCGGTGCCGGCTTGGGTGAACGCCCCTTGTATCGCGCGGTCGAATTGGCGCGTACCGCGGGGCGGGTGCCGCAGACGACATTGACCGATCATGAGGTGGCATCGCTCGTCGAGTAAGACCGTCCGGATCCTCTCGAGATCCGGACGGTCCTACTCCGAGTGGTGGTAGCGACCGGTCTGGTCGCCGACGAAAGCCGATCACCACTCGTCGTCGACGGCTCCGATCACCGCGGGAGTCACGAACGGAAGCTCGCCGACCACTTCGGTGCTCGTCCCGGAGGTGACGAGGATGCCCTGACTGCGGCGGTGTTCGGTGTCGTCGCCACGGTTCGCTGCGGCCATCGGTGCGCCACCGAGGACAGGCCCTCGGGCGGCATGTGCTCCCGCGGTACCGGCCGCGCTCGCACCGCTGGAGGTCGGAGCCATGGGGAAGGGCGCGCCTGCCGGCGACATTGCTGTCGCACCGGCATTCGCCGGGCCGTAGCTGCCGACCGCGCTGCCGAATCCGGCCCCCATGCCCCCGGCGCCCATGCCTGCGCCGCCGACACCCGACGTGACCGAGGTCGCCGTAGTAGCGGCCGCGCCGGTGGGAGCGGTGGAGGTCGGGACGGTCGAGGCGGGCTCGCCGGTCGCGCCGGTCGCGCCGGAGAAGACCTCACCGATTTTCGGTACTGCGCCCGCAGCTGCGCTCGCAATCCCGCTCGGATCGAGAGGCATCGAGGTCAACGCCGGTGGCGGTACCGGGATCGGGGGAGTCAACGCATTCATCGCCACGGTATGGCCGGTGAGTTCTCCGCGAGTGCGTGCAACGACCGCGAGTGCAGAACTGACGTGCTCGACCGCGGAGGCGATCAGCGCCGCCTGACCGGGCGGAGTCATCGCCACCGGCGCGGTCGCCACAGCGGACGCGATGAAAGACTGTGCGATGCCGGTCAGCTCGATGTTCCCGCGCTCCACGGTGGCGGTGGCTGCGCGGGTCACCTGACCGATGAGGTCGCCGCGCTCACTCAACTCGTACGACGCGAGCTGCGCTCTGGTCGAGTGATCGGCCGCCGTATCGGCAGCCGTGCCCTCCCACGAATCAGGCAGGGCGGCAAGGGCAGATCGGCCGATCGAGGCAGCCCCGTCGAGCAGGCGTGATCCCTGTTGCAGGATGGTCGAAGGGTCGAGTGCCTCGCAGATGCCGGTGCCGAACATGTTTCCGAGTTCGACGATCGGTCGGAGCAGTTCGTCGATCTCCGGAAGTGTGGGAACCGGAATCGACTGCAGCAGTTCAGCAATCGAATCCGGTCCGGGTGCTACCGGCGCCGCGAATGCGGGTAGCTCCGGTGTCGGTGGAAGAGGCATGTCGAGTACGGGTGCCACCGGCGACGCGCGCAGGGCGTCGAGCACGGTCGGGGAGGCCTCAGGTGCCTGGATCGGCGCGACGGTGTTCATGCCTTCCCGCCGGAACGGGCGAGCGCGATGGACGTCGCGGCGTCGGTTCCGTCATATGCGGCAGCAGCCTCATGGGCGGCAACGCCATTGGACGCGTACGCGAGTGTCAGTTGCCCGACCGCGCGTGTGTGCTCGCTCTGCGCGGCCACGAAGGCTGCCAGAAAATCGGCTCCGATCAATCCCATGGCCGGACTCAGCGACGCCACATTCGCCCCAAGATCCATCGATCCTGCTTGGGCGACATGTTCTGCTGCTTGAATATTGGTACTTCCGTACAGTCGGACGCCATCGGGAACCACCCGGATTCCGGCACCGGGAAACAAACCGCTCATCGAACCCCCCTCGATATCAACGTGAGGAGCACTTTAGCTCGAGGCGTCGGGTGGTGCGACCGGGCCTTGGCCGCCGAACGGGTTGCTAGGTCGGTCGAACACTGATTCGACGTCCCGGTTGACAGATAATCGTACAAATGTTCGACTGTGGTATGCGGTGGGCGACGCAGGCGGTGGATGCAGACGACGGTGCATTACCCGGGCTCGCGCGCTCCGGCCTCGTACGTCGTGTGCAGACACCCGAATTCGACGGCATCACCTTCCACGAAGTGTTGTGCAAGAGTGCGCTGAACAAGATTCCCGAGGCATCACGCCTGCCGTTCGGATACACGGTCAACACCTTCCGCGGCTGTAGCCATGCGTGCCGCTACTGCTTTGCGCGCCCGACCCACGAGTACCTCGACCTCGATGCAGGCCACGACTTCGATACCCAGCTGGTGGTCAAGACCAACGTCGCAGCCGTTCTGCGTCGAGAGCTCGCCCGCAAGTCCTGGGAGCGCGAACACGTGGCGCTCGGCACCAACACCGATCCGTACCAGCGCGCCGAAGGCCGGTACCGATTGATGCCGGGCGTCATCGGTGCGCTCGCGGAATCAGGCACACCGTTCTCAATTCTGACGAAGGGAACGCTGCTGCGGCGCGACCTGCCGTTGCTCACCCTCGCGTCTCGCCAGGTCGACGTCCGTGTCTCCGTATCGCTGGCGATCGGCGATCACGAGCTGCAACAGCAGATCGAGCCCGGCACGCCGTCCCCGAAGGCCCGACTCGACCTCATCCGCGCTATCACTGATGCGGGGTTGTCGTGTCACGTGATGGTCGCTCCTGCGATCCCCTATCTCACCGATTCGCTACAGCACCTCGATGGACTCTTCGCCGATCTTGCGGATGCGGGTGCGTCCGGTGTCACCGTGATCCCGATGCACTTGCGTGGATCCACGCGAGGATGGTTCCTGTCGTGGTTGAGTTCGGAACATCCCGCCCTGCTGCCGCGGTACCGGCGGCTCTACGGCCGGGGTGCATACGTATCGGAGGAATACACCCGCTGGCTCGGTGCCCGCGTCGATCCGCTCGTGGAACAGTACGGCTTCGGAGGCCGACGACCGGCGCATCGAAGCGTTGAGGTGCCTGCCTTCCCGGAGTCCGAATCGGTCGTTCCTCCCACGCTCTTCTGAAGCGCGAAGACTCTTGGCATAGGGGATTTGGTCGGGTGTCTCCGAGGGACGAGGTCACTCGCCCGGTAGGTTCTACGACACTGGGTAGTATTCGCCGGCGAGGCGGTCCTACCATCGAGTCGTGACCACCACACAGCCGGTGAAGCGACCCAAGAGTTGGCATCAGCGAGCCGGTATGCCCGTGCGGGTGTGGCTCGTTCTGCTGATTCTCGCCGGGCTCACACACCCGGTTCTTCCAGAGTCGCGCTGGCTGCTCGTGCATCTGTTCACTCTCGGCGCCGTCACCAACTCGATCGTGGTGTGGTCGCAGGCTCTTGCCGAACGATTTCTGGGATATCACCTCCCCGAAACCGAACGGGCGCCTCAGCTCGTCAAGATCTACCTGCTCAACGCGGGAATCGTCGTCACGATCATCGGTGTCGTCGGCGGGTGGTTCCCCGTCACCCTCGTCGGGGCGGTGCTCGTCGGAGCGATGGTGGCCTGGCATGCGATCTCGCTGTTGCTGCTTCTCCGGCGGGCGCAGCGGTCGAGAGTCCAGGCGGGGGACGGCCCGGCCGAGCACGCGCAGAGCGTGTGGTTCCTCGTTGTCTCGTCGGCGATGTTGCCGTTCGGCGCCGGATTCGGCGCAGTGTTGGCCTATGGGGCAACCGCAGACACAGAAGCCGGAGTCCTTCTCGCGCACCAGGCCATGAACCTCCTCGGGTTCCTGGGCTTGGCCGCTGCAGGAGTGCTCACCGTGATGTACCCGAATCTGATCGGGACGGAGAAGACCGGGGCGCGGCGGCGTCCTCTTGCTCTGGTCATCCTGCTCGTCGGTATTGCGGTGTTCACGGTCGGCGCGTTGACCGGGCATCCGCTCGTGGCGGCGGCCGGCTGCACGGTCTACCTTGTCGGGTGGATCGTCGTGGCCGGTCCGCTGCTGCGCGGTGCCCTCACACATCCGCCCGCCGGATACGCTGCCGCATCTGTCACAGCAGCGATGCTGTGGCTGCTCGGGTCGCTTGCGAGCCTGGCGATCGTGCTCGCGACCGGCCCGATGGACCCCGACGGGGCGACGCTGATGACCGTGCCCTTCCTGGCCGGATTCGCGGCGCAACTGCTGTTCGGCGTCATGAGTCATCTGTTGCCCACTCTGATGGGCGGGGGACCCGCCGTCGTGGGTGGTGGCGTAGACAAGATGAACCGGTGGTGGGTATGGCGGATCGTGGTTATCAACGTCGGTTTGCTGCTGTTCCTGCTGCCTCTCGCGAGCTGGATGCGGGTCGGGGTCACCGCGCTGGTCATGCTTGCCTTCGTGATGTTCCTGCCGATCATGATCATCAGCGCCAAGGCGTCGGTGGCGGGTCGCCGGGCCGTGATGTCGGGACAGGCCGTACCCGACCGTGTCCCCGCCACCCATCAGCGTGGTCTTCAGGCGACGTCCGCGTTGGCCTGCCTGGCACTCGTCGCCGCCGTCACCTCGGGCATCGGTAGCGGGGGTATCGGCGGTCAGGATGCGTCGGCCGGTGTCACCCCGACCGGGAACACCACCGAAGTCCACGTCGAGGCGCTCGGGATGCGCTTCACCCCCGAGACCGTCACCGTGCAGGCGGGCGACCGGGTGGTCCTCACCGTCACCAACTCCGACGATCAGGTGCATGACCTGGTTCTGGCCACCGGGCACGACACCGGCCGGCTTGCACCGGGGGAGTCGGCGAACATCGACGTGGGCGTGGTCGGCACCGATATCGAAGGATGGTGTTCGATCGTCGGTCACCGGCAGCAGGGCATGGTGTTCCACATCGTCGCGGAGGGCGGCGACGGTGCGCTGGCGAGCCACGACCACGGCTCGGCTACTGAAGCGCCGATGGTCGACCTCGATGCGGAGCCCGCCGAGGATTTCGTGGCCCGCGACCCGATGCTCACGCCCGCACCCGAGGGAACGACGCATCGTTTTGCCTTCGAGATCACCGAAGTGCCGGGTGAGTACGCCGTGGGTGCACCGCAGACGATGTGGACCTACAACGGGCAACCGATGGGCCCAACCCTGCGCGGTCGAGTCGGCGACGTTTTCGAGATCACGATGATCAATCACGGCAGCATGGGGCACTCCATCGACTTCCACGCAGGCATGGTCGGACCCGACGAACCGATGCGCACGATCAACCCGGGTGAGAAGCTGATCTATCGCTTCCGTGCCGAACACAGCGGGATTTGGCTGTACCACTGCGCGACCGCGCCGATGGCAGTGCACATTGCTGCGGGGATGTTCGGCGCGGTCGTCATCGACCCGCCGAGTCTCGGACCCGTCGACGCCGAATATCTCCTGGTGCAGTCGGACGCGTATCTCGGCGACGGCGCGGTCGACGCCGACAAAGTTGCCGCCGGCACGCCGGATCTGGTGATGTTCAACGGGTTCGCCAACCAGTACCTCCATCGCCCATTGCGCGCGGAGGTCGGTGACCGCCTGCGGATCTGGGTCCTCGATGCAGGCCCCAACGAGAGCGCCGGGCTCCACGTCGTCGGAAGTCAATTCGACACCGTCTACAAGGAGGGTGCGTACATGCTGCGCGCCGGCGACCCCGACAGTGGAGGCGCGCAGGTCCTCGATCTGGCGGTCGCGCAGGGCGGGTTCGTCGAACTGCAGTTCCTCGAGCCCGGCACCTACACGTTCCTCAACCATCGGATGTTCGACGCCGACCGCGGCGCCAGGGGCAAAATCGTCGTCGAATGACGTCAGACAGCGTCGTGCGACAGATCCGACATCAGATCGTGGAGCGCGGATGCCCACGAGTCCTGCCTGTCCGGGAAACACCGTTCGAGTAGTTCGACCATGATGGCAGGTGCGATCGATGCCCCCGGCGACGCGCCGAGCAGCCCCGCGATCGTTCCGCCCGCGCTCGTCACCAGTTCGGTTCCGAACATGAGCACACCGCGGCCGTGTTCATCCGGCTTGATCAGCTGTGCCCGCTGCCCGGCCTGGACGAGAGACCAATCGGTGGGATCCGCTCCCGGATAGAACCGGCGGAGCTGCGCGAACTTTCGCTTCTTCGATGAGGTGAGCTGCCCGGCGAGGTACCGCAGGAGCGTCAGGTTTCGCAGGCCTGCGGTGACCATCACGGCGGCGTTGCGCAGGCGAATCGTGCGGAACAGGTCGGACATCCGGCCGTGTCGGAGTAGACGGGTGCTGAATGTTGCGTACGGCCCGAACATCAACGACGGTGTCCCGTTCACCATGCGCCGGTCGAGGTGCGGCACGGACATCGGCGGCGCCCCGACGTCGGCCTGGCCATAGACCTTCGCGTCGTGCCGCGCGACGACCACCGGGTTGTCGGTGCGGAGGAACTGCGCTCCGACGGGGAACACGGCGTATCCCCGCACCTCGTCGACGTGTGCTTTCTGGAGCAGCGTCAGTGCGTAGCCGCCCGCGCCCACGAAGACGAACCGCGAGCGCAGATGGAAGCGTTTCCCGCTGCTCCGGTCGCGGCCGGTGATCACCCACAGTCCGTCTTCGCGGTGGTTCAGACCTGTGACCTCGTGGTGCAGGCGCACGTCGGTGCCGCGGGCTGCGATGTCGTCGACGAGCCATGTGGTCAGCGCACCGAAATCGATGTCGGTGCCGGAGTGGTGGCGTGAGGCGGCAATCGCACCGGTGTGTGTGCGGCCCTCGACCAATAGTGGGGCCCACTCGCGGATGATCTCGGAATCCTCGGTGTACTCCATCTCCGAGAACACCGGTGATGACCGCAGGGTAGTGACCCGAGTGCGCAGGTACTCGACGTCCCGCTCCCCGAAGACGACGTTCATGTGCGGTGCGGGAGTGAGGAACTCCGGCATGGGGTCGGTGGCGGCCAGGGACGCCCAGAATTGTCGGGAGAGGCGGAACCGTCGCGCGATGTCCTGCGCTGTCGTTCCATCGGTGGCATCGGGCATGTAGTTGAGTTCCGCGTATCCGGAATGTCCGGTACCCGCGTTGTTCCATGCGCCGGAACTCTCCCCGGCGATCTGGTCGAGGCGTTCGAGGAGGACGATCGAGGCGTCGGGTTCGAGGCGGGACATCATGGCACCGAGGGTGGCGGACATGATGCCGCCGCCGATCAGGACGACATCGTGGATGGTGTCGGATGTGTTGTCGCTCATGGGGAAACACTCCTTCTGTTGCTGGTGCCCCGAGCCTCCTCCGCTGGTACCGATTCGTCCAATGACAGATTCGATCCTTTATCATTCGAATATGGATCAGTTTGTCTCCGCCGAGGTGGCCGAGATGGTGCCCCTGCTCGCCGCGTTCGACGCTGCCGCGGTGGAGGGACATATCACTCACGCGGCAGCCGCGCTCAGGGTGCCGCAGTCATCATTGAGCAGGAGACTGAAGATGCTCGAGCAGATCCTCGGGGTGGCGCTGTTCCAGCCGGCCGGGCGGGGTGTCGCATTGACCGCGGCGGGTCGGGATCTGCACGAGCGCACCCACGGAGCGATCCGAGAGCTCGACGACGCGGTGAACGTCGTACGCAGCAACGCCGATCCCGAGAGCGGATCGGTCCGGTTCGGATTTCCCCTCACTCTCGGTCCGGTGAGCGTTCCCTCGCTCCTCGCCGAATTCCATGAGACCGCACCGCGTATCCGGTTCGGTCTCGTCCAGGCCCACGGCGAAGCGCTGTGCGCGATGGTCCGGGAAGGTCGTCTCGACCTCGCTGTCGTGATCCCGCCCCCGGACGATCTGCCCGTAGCCCACCTCGGAACTCAACGCATCCTCTTGTACGTCGCGCCGTCGCACCCGCTGGCGGAGCGAACGCACATCGACCTCGCCGAGCTCGCCGCCGAGCGTTTCATCGCGAACCCGCCCGTGTATCACCTGCGTCGACTGCTCGACACCTGGTGCAAGGAAGCGGGTTTCGTACCGCGCGTGGCGTTCGAGATCGGTGAGTTCGAGACAGCACGTGCCCTCGTCGCCCAGGGGTTGGGCGTTGCCCTGCTACCGGCCTCCGAGCGCAGCGCCGCCGCCGGCAGCGACATGTCCTGCGACGACCTCGTCGGGATTCCGTTGACGGGACACCGTGATCGCGACATCGGTCTGATCAGGGGGAATCACCGCCCGACACCGGCCGTTGCGCGGCTGCACGACCACATCGTGCGCAGGGCAGGCGCGTTCGTTCCCGGATGGCGGTGAGCACCGGAGACGGTCAGGCCGGCAGGTCGAGCAGATACTTGTCGAGAACGACGCGCACCTCGTCGGAGATCGGTGCCGCACCACCTTCCGGCTGCGTACCGACATCCACCGAAGTTGCGAGCGCGACGCATCTGCCGTGCTGGAACAGTGCCGAGCCGAGAATCATCGACGACGTGCCCACCTTCAACACCCCGGTGGAGATCATGACCTCGTGCGGGTAGAACACCTCGGCGAGATAGTCGATCTCGATCCGGGCGAGTACCGCGCGTTCGAAGGCCGGGCCGCCCAGCACAGAGGTGAGTTCCTCCATCACGAGGACGCGTGCCTGTTCGAAGTATCGGGCGATCGCCACGTTGTTGACATGCCCCAGTGAGTCGACGTCACCGAACAATGGGATGACTGCGCGGCGCAGTGGGTACAGCTCCTGCGACAGGCGTCGCGGATCGTGGCGCATCAGGGGACCGGCCTCTCGGGTACAGGTGCACTCGCTGATCCAACATACTCACGGCCGAATGAGGACGGCGCCGTCGATCTCGCTCAGCGGAGCTGCGCGCGCATCCACTCAGAGTCGGGATTGGTGTGCGCCCTCTCCCCGACGAACACCGTGGGCACCGTCTCGTTGCCGTCGTTGACGTCGCGCACCCGTGCCGCCGCTGCGGGATCCCGCCAGATGTTCACCCAGATCGCACGATCGGCGCGACGGAACAGGGATGCCCGCAGGCGCATGCAGAACATGCACCCGGGGCGCCAGTAGACGACGGGGGTGTTCGTGCCGGCGGCCTCGATACGGGCGGTCGCATCGTCGAGGTGACGCGGGAAGATCAGCGGGGATCCGATCCAGGCGAGGACGAACAGGGCGACCGCGATGGCGATCGAGACCGGGTCGAGAGCTCCGGTCACCACTACGACCGCAGCGACCGCAGCGATCGCCAGCGACGGCACCCAGGTTCTCCACACGAGTCACAGCGTACTGCCGTCGCCCTCGGACGAGCCGAACTCCGAGCGGGTGGGCCGTCCGCTAGCGTTGTCGATCATGGTCGTCACCGAGCGTTCACCGCGCGTTTCCTCGCGGTTGGTCCAGTCGATGCTGTTACCTGCTATGCCGACAGCCGTCGTCCTGGCGCTGCTTGCTGTGGCAGCAGTGCCCGTCCGCGACGAGCTCTATCTTGCGATCGCGCAGACATTCGAGGCGTCGTTCCTCGGGTCGGCAGCCGGGATCGTCGCCGACAAGGGACTGCTCGTCCTCGTGGCCACCGCGGGTGTACTCGCGGTGTGGTCCTGGCTCCGGGATCGACGGGCTTTCCGGACTCTCGTAGTGGCGGGAGTCGGGGTGATCGCCGCATATCTGCTCAGCGAAGTCATCAAGCTGGTGGTGACCGAACCGCGGCCCTGCCGGACATTGGGTATCGCGACCGTCCTGGAGTGCCCGGAGATCGGTGACTGGTCGTGGCCGTCGAACCATTCCGTGATCGCAGCGTCGTTTGCCACCGCGTGTGTGCTTGCCGTCCCCCGGATGCTCTGGTTCGTTGCCCCGCTTGCCGTGGTGCTCGGTCTTTCCCGTGTCGCCGTCGGCGTGCACTACGTCCACGATGTGTTTTCCGGTATGGCGTGGGGCGTCCTGGTGGTGTCGCTGGCGACGGCAACCCTTCTCCCGGTCGTGGCCCGAATCGGTGCCCGTTCGGGACCCGATCCGGTCAGGACTTCCAGTCGGCCGGCCGGACCTGGTGGCGGCTGAGGATCGAGATGCGATTGAACGAGTTCATGGCAATCGCGACCCAGATGATCGCGGAGAGCTGCTCGTCGTTCAGTGCCTTCCGCGCCTCCGCGTAGCGGCAGTCCTGTTCGTACGACGACGGAAGGTCGGTCACCAGCTCCCCGATGGTCAGCGCGGCGCGTTCCGCGTCGGTGAACAGGTCGGTGTCGCGCCATGCGGGCAGCACGGCGAGGCGCTGTGCCCGCTCGCCTGCTTTCAGTGCGTCACGAATGTGCACGTCGAGGCAATAGGCACACCCGTTGATCTGCGACACCCGGATATTGACGAGTTCGGTGAGCTTCCGGTCGAGGCCTGCTTTGCTCACGGCGTCTCGGACTGCCACCGCAACGGCCACCTGCGCGCGATATACCGGGCGGGTCTGCTTGTCGATGGAGATGCGCTCGGCGTGGTTCATGCGGGTCCTCCGGGCCGGTCCACGATGCTGTCGTAGTCGTGGTGCTTGGTCACGTACTTCGCGACGTACGGGCATACCGGCACGATGCGGCCGCCATGCGCGGCGACGTCGTCGAGCGCGAACTTCACGAGGCGGCCTGCGAGACCGGCTCCGCCGTAGTTCTCGTCCACCTCGGTGTGGACGAACACGCGCTGGGTGCCTTCACCGGCGCGGTAGTCGGTGTGCCCGATGATGGTGTCGCCGTCGTGGATCTCGTAGCGGTTGCGCTGGGGATTGTGGGAGACGGCGATATCGGCGAGGCGGGGGTCCGGGGTGTCCGTGGGCATGTCTGCATCCTTCCGGTAGTGCGGCCGGCTTCGAGCGTAGCCGCGAAGCGTCGAGGGATCGGCCGTGTGCGTGGCCCGGTCCTCAGGTGGTGCTCCTGCGTTCCTGCATTCGGTCGCGGATGGCGGTGAAGGCGCCGGCCATCACAGTGATGTCGTCGGGGGAGAGGGCGTCGAATACGGCCGAGCGTACTGCGGTGACATGCCCGGGGGCTGCGTCGGCGAGGGTCGCGGCGCCTTTGTCGGTCAATTCGGCCCACGCACCTCGCTTGTCGGATTCGCATTCGACACGTCGAACCCAGCCTGCGGTCTCCATTCGGGTGATCGCGCGGGTGATGCCGCTGCGCGTCGTGGTGCTCGCGTCGGAGAGTTCTCGCATCCGTAGTCTGCGGTCTTCCGCTTCGGAGAGTAGGACGAGGATCTCGTAATCGGCGAACGAGATGCCGGAGTCGCGCACCAACTGCTTGTCGAGGTCCTGGAAGAGCATGCGGGTGGCATCGAGGTACGAACGCCACAGCCGGTGTTCGTCGTGTGTCAGCCATTTCGTCGGTTCCATACCTCGACCCTAACAGATAGTTGACGACGCAACTATTATTTGTCATGATGATTGAGAGATCAACTAGTCCGGCAGTGGAATGCCCACCGTCGATGACCGGAGGAGGACCGATATGACCGCCACCGCGCAGGTCGACGATTCATTCGCGCAGCGACGCGACGAGATCCGTGACCGGTACCTGCTACCCGAAGGGTCACGTCCCGAGTCGTCGGCGCGCGGATTGCACCACACTGCGATTGTGAGCAGCGACGTCGAGCGCACCGTGAAGTTCTATCAGGAACTGCTCGAATTTCCCCTCGTCGAACTCATCGAGAACCGTGACTATCCCGGGTCGTCGCACTTCTTCTTCGACATCGGAAACGGAAACCTGTTGGCATTCTTCGACTTCCCCGGCCTCGGCGTCGGCCCCTATCGGGAGGTCCTCGGCGGACTGCATCACATCGCCATCAGTATGGAACTCTCCAGATGGGAGCACCTGCGCGAGAAGCTGACCGCTGCCGGCGTCGAACTCGCCGAACACAGCGAGGTCTCACTGTACTTCCAAGGCCCCGACGGCGAACGGCTCGAGCTCATCGCCGATCCGCTCGGAGAAATGTACGGCTCGATGATCCTGTAGCGCAGACTGTCCTATGAGATCCGCACCAGACCGGAAGGCCACGATCGAGATGAGCAACACGGACACCACCCCCACCGAGATCCGCTGCCAGACCGAGAACCATCGGGTCGAGGACACCCGGAACCCACGTGTCGAGATCATCACCTCGCGTGAAGTGCCCCTCGGTGGTCCACGCGCCATGCCGGTTCGGCGAACCCTGCCCCAACGACAGCGCTCACTCATCGGCGCGTGGTGCTTCGTCGACCATTACGGACCCGACGACGTCTCCGTCACCGGCGGTATGGACATCGCACCCCACCCGCACACCGGCCTGCAGACCGTGAGCTGGCTGTTCACCGGAGAGATCGAACATCGGGACAGCCACGGCGCCCATGCCATGGTGTTGCCGGGCGAGATGAACCTGATGACCGGCGGACACGGCATCTGCCACTCGGAGGTCTCGACGCCGTCGACCACCACACTCCACGGAGTCCAACTGTGGGTGGCGTTGCCCGACTCGGATCGCGACGCCCCACGTGATTTCCAGCATCATGTTCCCGAACCCGTCGATCTCGGCGGAGGCACCGGCAAGGTGTTCCTCGGCACCCTCGCCGGCAACACCTCGCCGGTACACACCTTCACACCGCTGCTCGGAGTCGAGATCGTCGTCGACCCCGACGCCACCATCACGCTCGACGTCGATCCCGAGTTCGAACACGGAGTCCTCGTCGACACCGGAGAGGTGACACTCTTCGACACCGTGCTGCAGCGGGCGGCGCTCGGCTACGTCGGCACGGGCGTACCCCGGCTCGCCCTGACCAATCTCACCGATGAACCTGCACGCCTGATCCTGCTGGGCGGCACGCCGTTCGGCGAGGAGATCGTGATGTGGTGGAATTTTCTCGGTCGCTCCCACGACGAGATCGCCGCCTACCGCGACGCCTGGCAGAGCGAATCGGACCGGTTCGGACGTGTCGAAGGCTACGTCGGCGACGTCGCACGTCTTCCCGCCCCGAGCCTGCCGAACGCCCAGATCCGCCCCCGCCGTAACCCGCCCACCGCAGATCCGAACTGCTGACCCGGAGAACCGATCATCATGAGCACCACCGTGAACGAACCGCGCCTCGATGTCCGCCGCGCCGATGACCGGCTGAAGACCAAGATCGGCTGGCTCGATTCGAAGCATTCCTTCTCCTTCGGTCACCACTACGACCCCGCGAACACCCACCACGGTGTGCTGATGGTGAACAACGACGACATCGTCTCCCCAGGCCAGGGCTTCGACACACATCCCCATCAGGACATGGAGATCGTCACCTGGGTACTGCAGGGTTCCCTCGTCCACCAGGATTCGACCGGCCACTCCGGCGTCATCTACCCGGGTCTGGCCCAGCGCATGACCGCAGGCTCCGGCATCCTGCACTCGGAGAAGAACGACTCGTGGCGCTTCGACGGTGCCACCGGTCTGCACGCCGAGCAGCACGACACCCCCGTGCACTTCGTCCAGATGTGGGTGCTGCCCGATGAGGCCGGAGTGGCCCCGGGCTACGAGCAGCTCGAGATCGACCACGAATTGCTTTCGGGCGGGCTCGTTCCCGTTGCCTCCGGAATGAAGAACCACGCCGACCACGCGGCGATCCGCATCCGGAATCAGTACACAGCGCTGCATGTGTCGCGGATGCGGCCCGGCCGCCCGGTCTCCCTGCCGGATGCGCCCTACCTGCACGTGTTCGTCGCGCGGGGCAGCGTTGCGCTCGAAGGAGTCGGACTGCTCGCCGAAGGCGACGCGGTGCGAATCAGCGGAGGCGGTGGCCAGCAGCTCACCGCCGACTCCGGAGCCGAGGTCCTCGTGTGGGAGATGCACGCCTCCGTCGGCGGCTGACCCGGTCGGCGCCGCCGTAGGCTGACGACAGTGGACGAAGTACCTGACACTTCCTGATAACTATCCGAACCCGTGCGCATCGAAGAGGCCGCCGAATACCTGAACATGTCAGTCGTGGGGGTACGTAAGGCAGCATCGGAAGGCCGGTTACCCTCTCGCCGCACAGGTTCCGGTCAACGCATTTTCGAGCAAGCAGACCTCGACGTGTATCTCGGCCGGCCCGCAACAGTGAAGACGCCGCCGGCCAGGATCGAAGCGTTCTACTGCCGTGTGTCGGGCTCGACAGGACAGGAATCGTCGCTCACCAACCAAGAGACGATGCTGCGCGAGAGCGCCACCGGTGCCGTGTACCGGGTGTACAAGGACCGTGGATCTGGGCTGCGGGAGACGCGGGCCGGATTGGATCGGCTACTCGACGATGCCGCCAGCGGGCATTTCACGGTGGTACGGGTGGTGTGGCGGGATCGACTGGCGCGGTTCGGGGTGGTGTGGATCGAACGGTACCTGTCGGTGGTCGGAGTTACCGTCGAGGTGCTGCGTGAGCAGGGCGAGATATCGCTGGCGGAGGAACTGATGGACGACTTCATGGCACTGCTGGCGTCGTTTTCGGGTCGGTTCTACCGGTTGCGGTCGAAGCAGAATCAACGCCGACTTCTCGAGGATGCGGGGGCACGGTTCGGCAGCGATGAGCAATGACCGACCTCACCGACCGCCGTCAGTTCGCGTTCACCACCCGACCGTATCTCGCGGTCGACACCGCCACCGGCGACCCGATCGGACTCGACGACCTCGACATCCGCATCCGGTGGCTGCTCGACCTGATCACCGCCGCCGAAACCGGCCTGCTCACCCGGCTGTGGCACCCCGCCACCTTCGATGTGCTTGCCGCCGGCCGAGACAGCCAGGGCCGGGCCCTGCCGAAACACGGACACGTCGCGGCCGCCCGCCTCGGCTGGACCCCCAGCTACCCCGACGGGTGCTACATACCGTCGCGGGTCACGCGGGTGGTCACCGCCCACGCTACCGCGACACTGCGGGCCTTGACCTACCGCGATACTGCGATCGCGTCGCTCTCAGCCCGGTTCGATCCGGCCACCGGACATATCGCCCCGCCGGCGGGCGGGGAGGTGTATGTGCCGTCCGCGTTCGCCCGCGGTGTGCGACGGCAGTTGGTCGCGTGTGCCGGCCGGGTCGACGACACGGCCTCGGGTGCAAAGATTTCAGGCCCTGCAACCACGGGCGCGGCGACCCCAGACGATGTCACCTCAGGCGCTGCGACCTCGGACGCAGCGCAGCCCGAACGGCTGCGGATCACCGACATCCAGACCCCACCACAGGTCAGCGCCATGGCCCGCCTCGCCGCCGCCGACAAACAACTCGCGGAGCTCACCGTCACCGGCAACACGATGGTGTTGACGGTGAAACTGCCCACCGCAGCCGTCCCCACCGGGCGAGCGCAGTGGAGGGCGGTCCGGTTGACCGCCGTGCTCCCGCCGCACCTGCATGGCCGGGCGGTCACCGCCTGGCATCTACCGACCCTGCTCCTCGACGGGCGGGGACTGCTGCTGCAGTGCGCGGCCACCGAAGCCGTCCCCACCAGCGAACTGAGTACCGCGACCGTGGCGGTGGGAGTGGACTGGTCCCCGTCGACCCTCGGTGCCGCGGCCATCGCCTCCGAAAGTCCCGAGGGATTGGTATCGGATTTTCAGGGTTACACCTACGACGACCGCGGCCTCGGCATCAAACTCGCCCGGTTGCAACAGGAAGGGCAACAGCTGCACCGCAAATCGGCTCGGCTGCGCCGGCTCGCTGAGAACGCACCGCCGAAGCTCCGGATGGAGCTGGACGCGAAGATCGCGGTCCTCGACGCGAACCGCACCGCCATCGGTGCCAAACGCGGCAAGATCAACCGGGAACTCGCGTTCCATTTCGCCCGTCAAGTCACCGACTACGCCACCGCCGCCGACGCGACGGTGATCGCCGTCGAGGACCTGTCGGCCCTCGAACCGCGTGGGCGTGGCCGGGTGAACAATAATCGGGCGGCGCAGTCCGCACGCCGCAAAGCTGCCGATGCGCTGGCCCATACCGCCGCGGGGGTGGGTGTGGCGGTGGTGACGGTACCGGCGCGGGGATCGTCGGCCTTGTGTCCGGGGTGTGACGCGCCACTGTCCCGCCCGGGTGGCTATCACGATGCGTGGTGTGAGTCCTGCCGCCTCGGTGGGAATCGTGATCATGTGGCGGGGGTGAACCTCGCCAAACGCGCTCTCCTCGGCCGGGGTGCTGCGGTCCGCACTCGTGCTGGGGGTGTGGAGATCCGGTCCACTGTGCATGCGCCGGTGCGTAAGTGTCGGGACAAGACCGGCCCGACCCCGGCGAGGCCGCGGCATCGGCGGGTCCGCCGTAGTGTTCCCGGATCGACCTCCGCTGAGGGGGTGAACAAGTCGAAGTCTGTTCCTGCACTTCAAGCGTCGGTGTGGGACACGGTCGAGCCTGCGGCATCGCGAGATGTCTCGGGTAGCCGTGAGGAACGTGGATCTGGACCGCCTGGCACGTAGGTGGCAGGAAGTATCAGGTTTACGCAGACGCTCGGGTCGTGGATTCTTCACCGACCGACCTCTCTGCCACCGCGACAGCGCTGCTCCGCGACGGCGGCCCGCACACCCTGCCGGCGCTCGCCGCCGCGCTCGCCGCCCAGGGTTTCCGCGACCCCGCGCAGATCGAGGCCGCGATCGAACTCGGTGATGCCCTCGTAGACCCCGTGATCACCGAGCTGCGCGACGGGCGCTTCATCGCACTCGACGCAGCGCTCGAGGGGCGCGTCTTCACCCATCGGCTCACCGCGGAAGAGATCGAGGCGAATGCCCTCGAGATGTTCGACGTGTTGCTACCAGCCCTGATTGTGCCGAACGACCCACCGATCAGCGTGGGTGTTCCCGGATTCCACGACGAGATTCTCGCTTCTCGTTCACTGTCCGGCAAGGGCTGGGCGAAATTCGGCGTGGTGGTCCTGCCCGAGGGTTTCCTGGCGTCGCGCAGGGTCGGCGACCTCGTCGCACTCACTGTCCGAAACGGAGAGGTCACCGTCGACCATGTCGGAGACGAACCGGCACCGGGCACGCTCGGCGAGTGGATCTCGGCGATGTCGGAGCGCGAATCCGATCTCTACATCGAACTGGATCTGCTCGAAGCGCTCGTCGCCGACCCGCAGCTGGCTCGCGACACGTGCACACCGCTGAGCGACCAACTCGCGGACGCAGGATTCGAACGTGCGGGCAACAAGCTGATCCGGACGGGTACCGTACCCGCTGCCGGTCCGGTCGAACAGGAAAGCGCCGCATCCGAGTGGTTCGGCAAGGCGTTCGGTCTGGACGCCGACTCTGCGCGCGCCGCCACGCGTTTCCTGGCACTCCTGACGTCGTGGTCACTCGAGGAAGACGACGTCGAGTTCTCGCTCGATGCCTACCTGGAGGAGTGCTTCGACGATCCCGAGACACTGACACCACTCGCGGACCCTGCTGTCGCACAATTGGTGTCGGACGAGGCCCTGTTCCGGCTCGGTATCGAACCGCATGTGATGGTGCAGGCCACCGAACAGCTGCTCCGCCGCGGACCCCGCACCACCAGGGCGGGCGCACACTGGATGATCGGACGAGCCGAACTGGCACGTGACGACGCGCCGGAGGCCGAACGGCGCTACCGGCTCGCAACCTCGGAGGATCCCGGCTTCTCACCGGCGCTGAACGATCTCGCGACCTTCGCAGCGATGCGAGGCGATACGACCGCGGGTCTGCTGTTGCTCGAACGCGCCGAGGCCGGAACGCAGCACCCGATGTATCCGTTCCTGCAGCATTTCAAGCCGGCCGAGCATCCGGAACTGGGCCGCAACGACCGCTGCTGGTGCGGTTCCGCCCGCAAGTACAAGGTGTGCCACCTCGGTAAGAGCGACGCCTCGCTCGAGCACTGCGCCGTGTGGTTGTACGCGAAGGCAGGTCTGATCATCGACCAACCGCGCTGGCAACGGCTCTTCGCCGAGGTCGACCAGGCCCACCACGACGTGCGGGTGGTGTCGGACGTCGTACTGTTCGACGGGGGAGCGTTCGACCATTTCGTCGAGCACTGGGCCACACTGCTTCCCGCCGACGAACGCGACCTCGCACAGCGGTGGCACGGTGCGCCGCTCGTCATGGGTGTACTCGACGAGGTGCGTCCCGTCGACGGATTCACCGTTCGCGACGTGCACAGCGGAGAGAGCATACGGGTGATGGACCGGACTGTGGGTGACGACGTGAGCGTCGGTGCGACCGTCGTCGTCCGGCCACTCCCGGTCGGCGACGAGTGGCACAACTACATCGGTGTCCACCCGGTCGCCGACGGTCGTCACGAGGAGATGCGTGCACTCCTCGACGCACCGGAGCTGTCCCTGCAGGCCCTCGGGCATGTGCTCGGGGACAGCGACCGGTGACGTCGAAGGAGCCTCAGGCGGCGTCGTGCTCCGAGGGGAGCAACCGTGCCAGAACGTCGGTGA
This sequence comes from Rhodococcus sp. NPDC060090, assembly GCF_042729855.1. Classification (NCBI taxonomy): domain Bacteria; kingdom Bacillati; phylum Actinomycetota; class Actinomycetes; order Mycobacteriales; family Nocardiaceae; genus Rhodococcus; species Rhodococcus sp. NPDC060090. The sequence continues at coordinate 78,920 of NZ_JBHWXB010000003.1, forward strand.
GGGTGATCAGCCCGACCACCTGACCATCGTCGGTCACCGTCGCGAGATGATTCCTGGTCTCGCGCATCGTGCCCAGCGCCTCGTACACCGGAATCGCCGCGTCGAGAGTGAGCGCAGGCCGCATCAGATCTCGGGCCGTCACGCCGTCGCCTGCCTGCAGGCTGTCGCGCACATGGACGACGCCGTCGATGCGTCCGTTGCCGCGCACCAGGAGTCGCAGGTGCCCTGTCCGGCGGACCATGTCCTGGATCTCCGCAGCGGTTGCCTCGGGCCGCACACTGCTCGGACGTGCCTTGGGAGTGACGATGTCGCCCACGGTGAGCGCCTCGAGTTCGAGTGCACTGCTCAGATGACCGTGGTACCGCTCGTCGAGTGTCCCGACGGTGGCGGAATGCTCGACGAGGTGACGCAACGCATCGGGATCCTGACCCGATGCGACCTGATCCACCGCTTCCACTCCGACCTTGCGCAGAATCCAGTTCGCCATGTGGTTGAGCCGCACGATGACCGGACGGGTGCACCACATGAAGGCGCGCATCGGAAGAGCGAGCAGTGTCGCCGACTTCTCCGGATGGGCGATGGCCCACGACTTGGGCGCCATCTCACCGACGACGAGGTGCAGGAACGTGACGATGATCAACGCCAACACGAATCCGGCGACGTCGGCCAACCACAACGGCGCACCCCAACTCTCGAACACCGGTGTGAGCCAATGGTGGACCGCAGGCTTGGTGATCGCACCGAGCGCCAGCGTGCACACCGTGATGCCGAGCTGCGACCCTGCAAGCAACACCGACAGTTCCGACGCGCTGCGCAATGCAGCACGAGCCGAACGACTTTCCGGCGCAGCATCTTCGAGCCGGTGACGCCGCGCGGCGATCAAGGCGAATTCGACTGCGACGAAGAATGCGCTCGCCGCGATCAGCATCACGGTCGCGACTGCAACCACCCAGGGGTTACTCATGGCCCTTCACCTCGTCGTCCTTCACTTCGTCGTCGCCGCGCAGTGTCGCGAACACCGAGGACGGAACGTGCTTGTCGACTGCCCGAACCTCGACGACGAGGTGCTTCGAACGGGGGGCCGACTCGCGCACGAGATCGGCCGGATCGGGATCGACGGCAATGGTGACCGTGTCGCCCACCTCGGGGAGCCCGCCGAACTCAGCGATCACCAGGCCCGCGAGAGTTTCGTAGTCGCCCTCGGGAAGCTCGGCATCGAGCGTGCGGATCACCTCGTCGAGGTGTACGTCGCCGCGAATGAGCCAACCGTCGCCGGATCGGGTGATCACCTGGGTCTCGAGTGCGGGGTCGTGTTCGTCCGCGATCTCACCGACCAGTTCCTCGGCAATGTCCTCGACGGTGACAACTCCGGCGAATCCGCCGTATTCGTCGATCACCAGCGCCATCTCCTCGCCTTCGGCGTTCAGCTGCGCCAGCACCTCGGGTAGCGACAAAGTCGTCGGCACGATCACCGCGGGCCGGCACACGTCGCCGACGGTGCCCGTCGGATTCTCGATCCCCAGCAGGTCGTGCAGATGCACGACGCCCCGAACATCGTCGGACGATGTGCCGGCAACCGGGTAGCGGGTATGACCGGTGCCCATCTTCTCCAGGACGCTGGCAACGGGTTCGTCGATGTCGACGAAGTCCACGCGCGCCCGGGGGATCATGGCGTGCTCGGCGGTGCGGGTCGGGAAATCGAGGATCCGGTCGAGTAGCTTCGACAGCTCGGGATGCAGCTCACCGGTGTCGCGGGATTCCGCAACGATGTGTTCGAGGTCGCGGGGGGTCGCCGAATGCTCCACATCGTGGACCGGCTCGATCCGCAACGCCTTCAGCAGCAGGTTCGACGAGGCGTCGAACAGACGGATCAGCCACCCGAAGATCTTCAGATACACCGTCGTGGACAGCGCGAGCCACCGGGCGACCGGTTCGGGCCGGGCGATCGCGAGGTTCTTCGGGACAAGCTCACCGAACACCATCTGGACCACGGTGGAGAACAACACCGCCAGAACGGTGCCGACAGCGACTCCGACGGCGGTGGGTACACCCACGCCTCCGAGCGCCACGCCGAGACCGCTACCGATCAGAGGTTCGGCGACGTAGCCGACGAGCAGGCCTGTGACCGTGATGCCGAGCTGTGCGCCGGAGAGCATGAAGGAGGTGCGGCGTGTGACCGACAGGACGCGTGAAGCTGATTTGTCTCCGCTTTCGGCGCGGGCCTTCATCCGCGAGCGGTCGACCGCCATGTAGGCGAATTCCTGGGCCACGAAGTAACCGGTCAGAGCGGTGATGGCCAGGACGACGAAGATTCCGAAGGCGATGCCGAGCGCGGTCAGCATCCGGGATTCCGGCTTCCGGGAACGAAGCGGGGTTCAGGGACGGGGTGGTCGTCGACGGACGGGGCGGGTCTTCGCGGTTTGCGCTTGGCGCGTCTCATGGTTCTCTCTGTGTGTAATCGCGGACAGATACCCACCCAGGATAAGGGGACATACCTGGGTGAGGAGGACCGACGCCCTCGGGTCGGTGTGCTTCTCGCACCGGTGCAGCGCCGTCGTGAGATCGGCGGGCCCTCGATGAACGCCGGGTGACGGTGTGAAGAACCCTCGGGTGCAGCGTGTCGTCAGCGAATGAGCATCGAATTGGTGGATTGTTTCGGTTTGTCCGATGTGTCGAATCCCGCCGGTGTGAAAGCTGCTCGGTGGTGTGTAATTTCGCTTCTTCTCGACATTGTCCGAGATCAATGTCGAGGTGGGGCGGAATCCTGCCCCGAATGGGCCGTACTTCGCAGGATTGGGCGTCTCAGCTGGGGAAATGGAGATTGTTTCGCGGTTGTGATCGATTCGTGATTTGCTCCGTACGAGTTGTATGTGATGTGGAACTCAGTCGCCTGGCGCTGCGAGATTCGAATTTTCTGGTAACAATTGATTTGCGTTCGTTACCGCGATCGCACCGCTGTTGATTCTCCACAGATGGGATTTACACCATGCTCGCTGATCTGGCCGAATTCTTCGTCAACGCTGCCGACCTCTTCGGTGCACTCGACTTCTTCAGCGGTTCCGCTGAGGGAATCAGCAGCGCCAACCAGTAAGGCTGTCGACGAGCGGACCCGCAGGCTACTGCCTGCGGGTCCGCGGCGTTTCCCAGCTCCGAGCCGGGCGCATGCCGCCTATCGTGGGTGTCATGGCAATCGCAACGGCTGACCACGTCTCACGCGAGGACTTGCTCGAGTTCCTCCGACCCCGTCACCGCGGAGTGCTGATCGCGTGGCGAGAATCCGGCGCGCCACAGGTCTCGCCCGTCACCCTCGGCGTGGACGACGATGGCAGAGTCGTCATCGCGACCTACCCGCAGCGGGCCAAGTCGGTGAATCTGCGCCGCAACCCACGCGCGACCGTGTGCGTCCTGTCCGACGAGTTCAATGGTGCGTACGTGCAGGTCGACGGCACCGCTGAGGTGCTCGACATGCCCGACGCGGTCGAACCGCTGGTGGACTACTTCCGATGCATCTCCGGTGAGCACCCGAACTGGGATGAATACCGCGATGCGATGCGCGCGCAGAACAAGTCGCTCATCCGAATCACCATCGATTCGTGGGGTCCTGTCGCAACCGGTGGATTCCCGCCGGAGCTGAGACGCTGACAGCGCACTCGCACCGACACTCACGACTGGGTCGACACTCCCATCTAGTATGGCGGAATGGTGCTTCGGACTGTCGACGTCGGGGAACGCAGAGCACGCCTTGCGGCCCGCCACCGCATTGCCCCGGCCCATCGTGCGCCCGACCCGGTCGAGGCCGCAAAGAGCATGGTGTGCCTGCACGGCACCGACCCGGCCACCGTGTACCTCTCGGCGTGGGCGCGTGTCGCCGATCTCTCCGTGGCCGAACTCGACGACGCGCTCTACGTGGACAGATCCCTGGTCAAGCACCTCGCGATGCGTCGCACCGTCTTCGTGTTTCCGCGCGCGGCGCTCCCGGCGGCACAGGCCGGCGCAAGCAACCGGGTCGCGCAGGCCCAGCGCCGCAGCGTGATCAAAGACATCGAACGCGCTGAATTGCATGAGGACGGCGCGCGTTGGCTCGATGAGGCCACCACGAAGGTACTCCATGCCCTGGCCGGAGGCCGGGAAGCAACCTCGTCCGAATTACGTTCCGAAATACCGATTCTCGACGCATCGACCGACTACGGCATCGGGAAATCATGGGGAGGGAAGGTTCCGTTCGCGCCGCGCGTGATGACCGTTCTGTCCGCATCGGGCCACGTGGTCCGCGCCTCCAACAACGGGCACTGGCGAATCTCGCGTCCGAACTGGGCGCGCACCGGGGCGTGGCTGGGGGAGGAGATCGAACCGCGTAGCGAATCGGAAGGGCTTCGCGAACTCGTCGAGATGTGGCTACGCGCATTCGGTCCCGGCACCGAAGCCGACATCAAGTGGTGGCTCGGCTCGACAGTGAAAGGCGTGCGGGCGGCACTGGCCGACCTGGCGGCAGTGGAGGTGGATCTCGACGGGCGTACGGGATATCTCCTTCCCGAGGACGTAGACCCTGCTCCACCCGTCGAGCCGTGGGGTGCCCTGTTGCCGTCGCTCGATCCCACGACGATGGGCTGGTTCGAACGCGACTGGTATCTCGGTCCGTACAAGCAACAACTCTTCGACACCAGCGGAAACGCCGGGCCGACCGCGTGGTGGGACGGCAGGATCGTCGGCACCTGGTGGCAGACCGACGACGGTGCCGTCCGCCTCTACATGCTCGAAGACGCGGGGGCCGACGCAGAAGCCTTTCTTTCCGATGAGGCAGCTCGGCTCGACGAATGGCTCGGCGGGGTGAGGGTGATGCCCAGATTCCCCTCGCCGCTCGCCAAATCTCTAGCGGCGCAGTAGTTCAAGAATTTCGCACCGCGGGTCGGTCGGGATGGTCGAAGCGCACGACGATGTCGGCATCGACGTCGGAGTCGTGCGCGAGCAACGGTGCGATGGTCCAGTGTTCGTCATCGGCGGTCAGCCGCACGAGTGCGCCCTCCGACATCCTCAGCTGAACGGTCGTATCGAACGCGAGCCCGCGACCGAGGAGCATCGGACCTGCCACGAGCACCACGTGGTTGCCTGCAGCGTCGACCCGGCGAACACGCGCGGACCGGTCGGTGGTCTCGTCCCACAGTCGCGGCAGAAAGCGGTGCTGCTCCTTCAGCGACGAGACCACCTCGCGGTCCAGTGCGTCGTAGTCGAACCAGCTCGACCGGTAACTCTCTTGGTCGGCGTGCCCGTGTTCGAGACGCAGCGATGCCTGCCGCACGAAGTCGTGCAGAGACACGGCGTGTGCGGGACGTCCTGAGGTCCGCAGATGCTCGACCACCCGGTTCGCCAGACCCATCGGATCGGCGGCGTCGGCGGCCGAGATTGCCACGGCGACCCGGCCCGGTTGTGCGCGCACACGCTCGGCGAGCAGCTCGGCCAGCGCAGTCGGAGAGATCGGTGTGAACGACGCCATCCGACCAGGTTAGCGTCGGCGGTATCTCGACCGAACTCGCGTTCGTACCAGCGGTAGTCGAGGACATTGCCGTCGAACGTCACCACAACCCGATCACCGTCCGGATGCGGGCTACGCGATCAGTGCTGCGGCCTCGTGCGTGGGAAGGATGGGAGTCCGGTATGTCCTCTCACACGGTTTCGGGTGTCGTGCCGGCCATCATCGCGGTGTCCGGGACGGGGCGCTTCGGCCTCGTGCGCACGTGGGTGATGTAGAGGGCGAGCCCCACGAACACGACACCGCCGACCAGATTGCCCAGCACCGTCGGGATCTCGTTCCAGATCAGGTAGTCGCTGAGCGTGAAATCACCGCCGAGCAGTAGACCGGACGGGAACAGGAACATGTTGACGACCGAGTGCTCGAATCCCATGTAGAAGAACAGCATGACGGGCATCCACATGACGAGAACCTTGCCGGACACGCTCTTCGACATCATCGCCGCGACGACGCCGGTCGAGACCATCCAGTTGCACAGCACGCCGCGCAGGAACAGCGTCATCATGCCTGCGGCGCCGTGTTCGGCGTAGCCGAGTGTGCGGGCCTCACCGATTTCGCCGAGACGTTCACCGACCGCGTCCGGCGGGATCGAGTAGCCGTAGGTGAGGACGAAGGTGATCAGCAGCGCCACTGTGAAAGCGCCCAGGAAGTTTCCCACGAACACCAGACCCCAGTTCCGGAGCATCGACCTGAGCGTCACCCCCGGACGTTTGTCGAGGTACGCGATGGGAACCATCGTGAACACGCCGGTGAGAAGATCGAAACCCAGCAGATAGAGCAGGCAGAATCCCACCGGAAAGAGCACGGCTCCGAGGAGTGCGTTGCCGGTCTGCACGGTGACGTTGATCGCGAACGCCGCCCCGAGGGCGAGGATGGCTCCAGCCATGTACGCCCTGATGAGGGTGTCTCGGGTGGACATGAGGACCTTGCTCTGACCGGCGTCGACCATTGCGCGGGCCAGTTCGGCGGGTGGAACGTAGGACACGGAAACCTCCTGGTGCGAACAGTGCGCGACCAGTGTCGGCAGTGCCCATGTCCGGGGGGTTGCGGAGCAGTAAGGAAGCGTTGCGTACTTCTCCGCGGACGGACGCCGGGGTTGTGAGGCCGCTGCGTCATGTAGAGTGGCGGTGCTTCACGAGATGCCGTCGCCAAGCTCCGACTTGACGGCACGCCAACCCCACGCTCGCGGGTGGCTCGGATGACGAAGCGGCTCGCGGCCGACCGGCCCGGGCACGAGCGCCCCGCCCCGGGGCCGACCCGGAGGAACATCATGACAGATCACTTCGACCACGCTGATCACATCCGGAATGCCGATCGCACAGATGTGCACGGGTGCGCCTCATTCGGTGACGGGCACCATGTCCATCACATCCGCGCCCGCAAGGCCTTCCATGATTCCGATCTCAGCGTCGGTGCACTGGTGCACGTACTGAGCGAGACACACGTCGAATTATCTTGGGATGGAGTACGACTCGTGTTCCGCCACCACGACACTGCCGCGATCATCCGTGCGGTCGACGCGGCTGGGGAGATCGCGACCTGGGTGCCGCAGTGGCGGGTCCTGATCCTGCCGGGCTCCGACCCGCACGTGCCCGCGACCTTCACCCTCGCGGCTCCTGATCACTGGAAGGACTGCGTGCCGGGGCACGTCCCCGTGCTGGCGTATGTGCCGGGCTTGTGAGCGTGTTCGGATCAAACTTTCTCGGCGTCGATCCAGAACTCGGGAAGTTCTACTGCGAGAAGATCTTTCGCCTGCATGGGAAGTGAATGGGTTGTATCGGGGAAGATGGCGACCGTCGCCTTCGGGAGTTGCCGAGCCCGATCGGCGGCGTTCGTGCCGCCGGCGATCGAATCATGTTCTGCGATAGCGACGTAGGTGGGAACGGTCAAGGAATCCCTCTCGCTGTCGTTGATGGGTGAGGGGGTCGGCAGCGCCGCCGAATAGTGTTCCGAACCTGCGGCGATCATCTTCGCCATGTCGTCGTTCGGGTCGAATTCGGCACCGCCGACCTTGCCGAGTGCGGTGGTGTGCCAGCTCTCGGGAAGAAACGGAAGGCTCGACACCATCGTCCACGCCATCATGCGCGCGGGCGGATACGCGAAGGTGAATACGGGTTCGAGGAGCGTCAGCGATCGGACGCGCTCGGGGAACTGTAGTGCGTACGTCGTTGCGATCGCGCCGCCGAACGAATGGCCGACGATGTGTGCGCCGTCGGCGGCGAGTTCGTCGAGTACGTCGGCCATCCATATCGCCTGGTCGTCGAACGAGGTCAGCGGAACGCTTTGTGTCGACAGGCCGGCGTCGCCGAGTGCGTCGAATGCGAGGACGCGCCGGTGTGGCAAGAAGTCGGCGAGGTTTTCGGCCCACATCGGGACACCCGACGCGCGTCCGGGGACCAAGACGACGGGAGCGGTGTCCTCGGTTTCCGGTGAGCTCCACTCGTAGACGCGGACCGTCCCGAAACGGGTCGTGACGTCGAGGGTTGTCGTGGATGGAGGGAGGGCGGACATCGCCTGCTCATAGGCCTCGACATAGGCGCGCCGGCCCTCCGCGTCGCGGAAGTGGCCGACGCCCGGAACTCCGAAGAAGAACTGTTGGATGCTCACTGCGCCCAGTGCTGCAAGTGCGGCGACCACCACGATTCCGCTGCGGCGCAGCCATCGGCGGTGTCGGCGGGCGGGTGGTGGACGGTCGGTCCGGGAATCTGTGTCCGTGGTGGGTTCGCTCATGTGGGTTTCCCTCGAAGTCAGCGATTCGTACTGTTTGCAGTATAAGCATATTGTAAAATTCTGACATGCCTAAAGTGGTCGACCATGCCGAACGTCGCAGAGAGATCGTGTGGGCACTGTGGGCGGTAATCCACAAACGAGGAATCGACGGGGTGACGTTCCAGGCGGTCGCGGCCGAATCCGGTGTTTCGATCGGCAGAATCCAGCACTACTTCGAATCGAAGCAGCACCTGATCCGATCCGGGGCGCAGGAGATGGTTGCCGGTGCCGAACAGATGTACCGCCGACGAGAATCTTCCGAAGATCCGAAAGCAGCCCTCGTGGCCTTGCTCAGCCAGCCCGTTCCCACGGACGCATCCTCCCGTGTAGGTGCTTCGGTCTGGTACGCCTACCTCGCCAAAGCGACGAACGACCCGTGGATCAGGTCGTTTCTTGCCGAAGCGTCGCGGGGAACCGTCAGCGAGGCCGAGAGGCTCCTCTGTCGCGCCGGTCTTTCGGAGCACGCGGCTCACGACGAGGCCGAGAGGTTGGTTGCACTCAGTAATGGTGCGACGCAATCGGTATTGGTGATGGCGATGGATGCCGACGCTGCAACAGATCTCGTCAGCCACGAGATCGACAGGAGTATCGAGGGTCGCATCGGGTAGTCGGACTGCCCGAGACCATCGCCGGCTTCGGCGGTCCATGTCGGTGGGTAGGTGCACCATGGCCTTATGGGACACACTCATCACGCATTCGACTACATCGAACTCGGCGCGACCGACCTCCCCGCGACACGTGGCTTCTACGAATCCGCATTCGGCTGGAGATTCAACGACTACGGGCCCGCGTATACCGGCATTCGCTCTGTCGACGGGGACGGAGAGGTCGGCGGACTGACGACTCTGCGCGCACCGGGCACCGCCGGGCTTCTGGTGCTGCTGTACTCCGATGACCTCGACGCCTCCGTCGGTGCGGTCGAGCGCGCAGGAGGCACGATTTCGTCGGGGCCGTACGACTTTCCCGGCGGACGCCGATTCACCTTTCTCGATCCGAGCGGGAACGAACTGGGCGTGTGGTCCGAAACCTGACGGTGCTTCACCCGACCGTAAGGTGAGGCCCGAAAGGAGGTGTCGTGCGCGTTGCTGCGGGATGGTGTGTTGCGGTCGCAGCGGTGTCGGTGTTGTCGGGCTGCGGGCAGCCCGATCGGCAGGAGGAGGCCGACGCCCTCGAGCGCGCTGTCGCAGCGATGTCCGGTGTCGAGGACGTCGACGTGCTGTACTCCAACAACTTCACCCAGGGTTCGAAACTCGACATCGATGTCATCGCGACCGAAGCCGATATCGCACAGGTCGCCGACATCGCTGCACGCATCGAAGAGATCAAGGACGATCATTTCGACGGATACGACCAATCTGCGACCTTCGTCGTCGCCGACGGAGTGGTCCTCGAACGGCACGGCACGCTCGAGCCCGATCCGATTGAGGACGACACTCGTGCCGCACGGAACATCGCCGACGACATCCCCGGCTCGGAGGTGTTCTGGACGCAGCAAGAAAGCGGCGGTCACGACACGGTGCGGTTCGAAAACGCACCCGCTGCGGCCGCGTTGGACGCGGTGCGCTCGTACATACCCGCAGACGATGTGCTCGTCACCGTCCGGAAATTCGAGGGCGAACCGCAGTGGAGAGTATCGATGCCCCTCGGGGAAGACGAAGCACGGACGATCCGAGACTCGCTCGCAGGATCGCCGCTGAACACGCTGGCGGTATCCGTCACGCGAGGGCACGTGTCCGGCCTGACGGTTGCCGTCGAGGACGAAGCGCACGCCTCAGTGCATCTCGAAGCAGTCCTCGCGTTGTTCGAGCCGACGGAAGACCATCCGCTGATGTTGGAGTGGAAGGGGGCAGGCGGGGGAGCCGACCGGAAGTTCAGTGGCAGCGTCCACGTCGCAGGGTGTACATATGCGCCGAATCTGGCGGAGTCCGAACCCGAGCGTTTCTACACAACAGAGGCCTTGGCACTCCGCGATCGCTTGCGGGAACAGTACGACACATGTGAGTAAGCGTCGGACAGTATGAGTAGCGTCAGGCAGTGGGCCCGACCCACCGCGCGATGCCGGCTTTCGACAGTTGCGGAATCTGTTCGGCGGACCAAGGGCTGATCAGCCACGGTACGGTCGCCGCGGTCTCGAGGTCGGTCCACGAGACCCACTCCCACTCCATCACCTCGGACGGATCGGGATCCAGATCGGATGCGGCGCGCGCGCAGAACACGGGACAAACCTCGTTCTCGACAGTCCCGTCGGCGGCCGTCGCGCGGTACCGGAATCGTGGCAGCACACACGTGACGTCGTCGACGACCAGTCCCAGCTCTTGCTCGACGCGACGACGCACGGCGTCTTCGGGAGTTTCGTCCGGGCCGGGATGACCGCAGCACGCATTGGTCCACACTCCGGGCCACGTGATCTTGCTCAAGGCTCGTCGCGTGGTGAGGACTCGGCCCGCGCCATCGAACACATAGCAGGAGAACGCCAGGTGGAGCGGCGTGTCTGCGTGATGGACGGTAGCTTTCGGGGCTGTACCGATGGGTCGCTCGTGCTCGTCGAGTAGAACCACGAGTTCCTCGTGGGCAAGCGCTGTCATCTGGTGGATCTCCGTCATGCTGCTCGGGGTGCCGTGCGGTGTCCGGCACTCGCCGGATCGAGCCTACCCGTGTGCCGTGATCCGCCACTTCTGCGATGTGTCCGACCGGGCCGATCGGCCTATCTGGTCCCGGCACCGGACGGTCAGGTACATCACCGCACTCCGGGCGGTCCGCCTGGCGGCCGGGTACAGCCGGTGCTTCTGGCTCGTCGACCTGTACGCCGCTCGGGGGCACAGTCGACGCGGGTTCGCTGCATCGGTATCTTGCGTCCGCCGGGCTGCTCCCGGAAACCGAATCCGACGCGGTGTCATCCCGCATTTCACTGAGGAGAACCATGGCTGTGGAAGTCCAGCAGGTTGGCGAAGTCACCGAGGAGATCGTTGCCGCCTTCGCGCGTCTCGTTCCCCAACTGTCCCGCTCCGCCGCACCGGTGACGGTCGAGACGCTCAGCACCGTCGTCAGTTGCCCGACGAACACGCTCTTCGTTGCCCGGCTGGACGGCCGCGTCGTCGGCACTCTGACCCTGGTTGTCTTCCCCATCCCGACCGGAGTCCGCGCCTGGATCGAGGACGTGGTGGTGGACGCCGAAGCGCGGGGGCAGCAGGCCGGCGCTGCGCTGACGCTCGCCGCGATGGACCGGGCAACCGAACTCGGCGCCCGGACGGTCGACCTGACCTCGCGGGCGTCGCGGGAGGCGGCCAATCGCCTCTACCGCAAGCTCGGCTTCGAGGAGCGAGATTCCAACCTCCTCCGGTACACCCCGAGCGACCGCGTCTGATCACATACCGGGCGGCCTGCTGCCCACCAGGGCGGCGGAATGCAGACCCTCCGAGCCACGGAGTCGGCCCACTTCGATCTCTCGGCGTTCGAGGTGGTGCCGCTCTTGACGGCGCGTTCGGAGGTCTCGTACCCGGGGGCTGGAGGTGTTGTATCTCGCACCGGTTCGGCACTGCGACCGCGCCGAACCAGGTCTACGCTCGGGCATGGTAGCTGCCGCAGATGTCACCCACCGAATCGGTGCCGCACAATGCCACCTCCGACATAGCCGGGACGTGATCTCATGAGCAACACTGCACCGACCGACCAGTCCACACACATCGTGACGGCCCGCTACGAAGGCCGGGACCTCGACGTATCCGGTCCGTACCGGATCTACCCGTCCGGGTTGTGGTACTTCCGCACCGACAACTCCGACCCCGCGCCGACATGGATTCCAGCGGGTCATCTCACGGAGACGGCCAGAAGAGAAACGTGCCCGGCTCGCGGCGACCGAAGTCTGGTCGGTGCCGTCACACATCCGTTGCTCGCCACCGGGTTCGGGTTCGCCATCGCAACAGCGACGTGGCTGATGTCCGTCTTCAAGTCCCACCTCGCCCCTGTGAGCGCTCGACCGTTCAGGTGAAAGTGCCCGCCTCGGTTGTCCCCGAGACGACTCTCCCGACCTGTCATCACACGGTGACGACCTCGAGGGCATGTGTGAGGTCGGCGATGAGATCGTCCGCGTCCTCGAGCCCGACCGACAGGCGGATCATCGACCCGGTGATTCCTCGCCGCTGCCGCTCCTCGGGCGAGAGGTCGTAGTGGGTTGTGGTCACCGGCTGCGTGACCAGGCTTTCGACACCGCCGAGGCTCGGTGCCAACGCGAACACGCCCAATCCGTCGACCACCCGCACCGTCGTCTCCGCGTCGCCTGCGATCTCGATCGTCACGATGCCACCGAAGCCCTTCATCTGCTTCACCGCGAGTGCGTGCCCGGGGAAGCTCGGCAGACCCGGATACAGCACACGCGCGACCCGAGGATCGGCCTCCATCGCTTCCGCGACCGCCTGCGCATTCGCGTTGTGCTGCTTGACGCGGACGATGAGCGTGCGCAGACTGCGCGACAACAACGCCGCTGGCTCCGGTGCGATGCATGACCCGAAACTCTTGCGCCACGGCTTCAACGGTTCGATCAATTCGGCCGCACCGAGCACGAACCCGGCCGTCACATCCGAATGCCCACCGAGATACTTGGTGGCCGAGTACGAGACGAGGTCGGCGCCGAGAGCCAGCGGCCGCTGATTGACGGGCGAGGCAAAGGTGTTGTCGACCGCGACGAGAGCACCGTGGCGGTGTGCGACGTCGGCGATCGCAGCGACGTCGTAGATGCCGAGTGCGGGATTCGTGGGTGTTTCGAAGAACACCAGCTTCGCCCCGCCGCGGAGCGTCTCGTCCAGGCGCTCGACTTCGTCGTCGAGCAGGAACGTGGTGGCGATACCCAATTGGGACAGCTGGTTGGTGAGCAGCTCCATGGTGCCGCCGTACGCGTCGCCGACGCACACGACGCCCTCGCGTCCGTATTGCGCGAAGAGCGAGGTCTCCGCGGCCATACCCGAGCAGAACGCCAATGCACTCTCGGCGCCTTCGATGGACGTCATCGTCTCTTCGAGTGCGAAGATCGTCGGATTGAGCCCGTAACGGGTGTAGAGCGGACCGCTCCGGTGGCCATCGGCAACCTCGAGCAGCGCCGCGGTGTTCTCGAACGCGAAGGTGGTCGTGTTGTAGATCGGAAGGTGCGGCGCGCCGTACGCATCGGTGATGGTGGTGCCATGGATGGCCTGCGTCGACTGACCTGCTGCTTCGTGCTTCACGTCAGAACTCCGTTCACGGGTGCATTCGAGTGGACGTCCCACGAGTATCGCGTGGGCGGCTGTGCCGAGCGAATGCGGCTGTGCCGAGCGAATGCGGCTGTGCCGAGCGAATGCGGCTGTGCCGAGCGAATACCTCGTGCCCGGGCACGCGATCCCCTGACGGACTGCGATCGGTGTCGTAGCGTCGAGGTGACACCGTTTCGGCACGGTGATCGAAGCGCGGGCGGTGCCGGATACGTACTCGAGCTGTGCAGCCCAGGAGGCACGATATGAGTCACGACAGTTTCAGCACACGAGACACACTTACCGTCGGGAACATCGACTACCGGATCAATCGCATCGACAAGGTGCCAGGCTCGGACCGTCTGCCGTACAGCCTCAAGGTGTTGCTCGAGAACCTGCTGCGCACCGAGGACGGCAGGCTGGTCACCCGCGAGCAGATCGAAGCGGTCGCGGAATGGGATCCGGACTCGACGCACAATCCCGAAATCCAGTTCTCGCCGGCGCGCGTACTCATGCAGGATTTCACCGGGGTGCCGTGCGTCGTGGACCTCGTCGCGATGCGCGATGCCATGACCACCCGCGGCGGTGACGCCACCCGCATCAATCCGTTGATCCCCACAGAACTCGTCATCGACCACTCGGTGATCGCCGACGTATTCGGCACCGAAGACGCATTTCGCATCAATACCGACCTCGAATTCTCACGCAACCGCGAACGCTACGAACTGTTGCGGTGGGCGCAGGAGGCATTCGACGACTTCAAGGTGGTCCCGCCCGGCACCGGCATCTGCCACCAGGTCAATCTGGAATATCTCGGCCGGGTCGTCTTCACCCGCGAGACCGAGGACGGGGAGACGCTGGCCTACCCGGATTCGCTGGTCGGAACAGATTCCCACACCCCGATGATCAACGGTATCGGTGTCGTCGGGTGGGGCGTCGGGGGAATCGAAGCCGAGGCAGCGATGCTCGGTCAGCCCGCCTCGATGCTGATCCCGCAGGTTGTGGGATTCAAGCTCAGCGGAGAACTGAAGGAGGGCACCACCGCCACCGACCTCGTGCTCACCGTCGCCGAGATGCTGCGCAAGACCGGGGTAGTGGGAAAATTCGTCGAATTCTTCGGACCCGGTGTGGCGAACGTGCCGCTCGCCAACCGCGCCACGATCGGCAATATGAGTCCCGAATACGGCTCGACCATCTCCATCTTCCCGATCGACGACATCACCCTCGACTACATGCGTCTCACCGGACGTTCCGACGATCAGGTGCGTCTCGTCGAGGCGTACGCCAAGGCACAGGGGCTGTGGCACGATCCCGACCGCGAACCCGCCTACAGCCAGGTCGTCGAACTCGACCTGTCGACGGTGCGTCCGTCGATCGCCGGACCCAAACGGCCACAGGATCGCATTCCGGTGGCACTCGCCCCGCAGGCAGTCGGAGCGCTGCTCTCGGGTGCTGATGTTCCCGGTGTCGTCGCTCAGGTGCAAGAGGGGGGCCTCGACGAGGGGTCGATGGAGTCGTTCCCCGCGAGCGACCCCGTCGCGATCTTCGGGAAGGACACGAGCGCGCCTCCGCGTAACCCCCTACCCGACGATCTTGCGGCAGCCGATCCGCCGTCGCACAGGGTTCCCGTGCGTGTCGGCGACGGGCCCGAGTTCGAACTCGACCACGGCCACGTCGTCATCGCCGCGATCACCTCGTGCACCAACACGTCGAACCCATCGGTGATGATCGGTGCGGGCCTACTTGCGAAGAACGCCGTCGAGAAGGGTTTGCGCAGCAAACCGTGGGTGAAGACGACTCTCGCACCCGGATCGAGGATCGTCACCGACTACTACGAACGAGCCGGACTGACGCCGTACCTCGAAAAGCTCGGTTTCAACCTCGTGGGATACGGCTGCACCACGTGCATCGGCAACTCCGGCCCTCTGCTCGACGAGATAGCAACAGCCGTCGACGAAGAGGACCTCAATGTGTCTGCGGTGTTGTCGGGCAACCGTAACTTCGAAGGCCGCATCCATCCGCAGACGAAGATGAACTTCCTCGCCTCGCCGCCGCTGGTGATCACCTATGCGCTGGCAGGGTCGATGCTCGTCGATGTATTCGAGGATGAACTCGGCACCGACACCGAGGGCAATCCGGTGTTCCTGCGCGATATCTGGCCGTCCACCGAGGAGATCCAGGCCGTCATCGACGAGTGCGTGCGTTCGGAGATGTTCGAATCCGGATACGCCGACGTCTATCACGGCGACGACACGTGGCGGAATCTCGACGTCCCCACCGGTGAGGTGTTCGAGTGGAATGACGATTCGACCTATGTGCGGCGCCCACCGTACTTCGACGGGATGACAGCGGAACCCGAGCCACTGCGCGACATCGCAGGCGCACGGGCGCTGGCTCTCCTCGGCGACTCGGTCACCACCGATCACATCTCCCCGGCCGGGTCGATCCGCCGTGACAGCCCCGCCGGACGCTATCTGGAGGAACACGGCGTCGATCCGGCGGACTTCAACTCGTACGGGTCGCGGCGCGGCAACCACGAGGTGATGATCCGTGGCACCTTCGCCAATATTCGGCTGCGCAACCAACTCGTTCCCGACGTCGAAGGAGGAGCCACCCGGTACCTTCCCACCGGGGAACAGATGGACATCTACGACGCCGCGCAGAAATACGCGCACGACGGCACGCCTCTGGTCGTGCTGGCCGGTGCCGAATACGGGTCGGGGTCGTCGCGTGACTGGGCGGCCAAGGGCACTCTGCTGTTGGGAGTGCGCGCGGTGATCGCGCAGTCGTACGAACGCATCCACCGGTCCAACCTCATCGGAATGGGTGTGCTGCCACTGCAATTCCCCGACGGTGCATCGGCCGAGAGCCTGGGGTTGACGGGGGAGGAGGAGTACGCGATCACCGGGCTTGCCGACGCCGACTCGGTACCCGAGACCGTGCACGTGCGCGCCGGGGACATCGAGTTCGATGCGAAGGTGCGAATCGATACCCCGGCAGAGGCGGAGTACTTCCGACACGGAGGGATCCTGAAGTACGTGCTCCGGCAGCTCGCCGGTGCCTGAGCTGATCGACTCGGATACGAGACGATCAGGCCGCTGCTTGGATCGGCATCGTGATACGCATGGCGATCACACCCGCGCAGATCAGTCCCGCGACGGCAAGAGTACTGCTGATCAGGAACGGGTCTGCTCCCGCAAGAGCCGCAGAGAAGCCGACGCCGATATAGATGGTGATGCCCGTCGACCCGCCGAGCTGGTCTGCCGCGCGCTGGACTCCGGAAGCAGTACCGGCGTCCTCCTCGGTCACCCCGGTGACCGCCGCGTACTGGAGTCCGACAAGGCCGAAGGCCATCCCGGCGGCGATGAGGACCATGGCTGGGACCACCGCCGGAGCACGTGCCTCGAGCTGAGCTGAGATCGCGATCGCGACCATCGCGAGAGCGGTGAAGCCGATCCCCGCGACTGCGCAGAACCGCGCACCCCATCGCCCGAGGAACTGCGGAACAAACGTCACCGCCGCAACCAGCGCGACCGCCAGCGGCACGAGTGTCAAGCCCGTGATCAGCGGACTCAGCCCCAGCCGGTTCTGCAGATAGAACGTGAACAGCAGGAACGACGTGGACAACGCAGCGCTGAGCAGAGCAGTCGCAAGATTGGCCATCACCCGTGACCGATTGCGGAAGAACTTCAGCGGCACCAACGGATTCGCAGCACGCCGCTCGACTGCGACGAACAAGAAGGCTGCGACCACAGACCCGACCAACACCGCCACGGCCGCCCACCGGGGAATGCCGTCGACCTCTCCCAGCTCGACGATGCCGAAGACGAACAGGAGCGGTGCCGCGGTCAGCAACAGCGAGCCCGGGAGATCGAGCGTGATGCGCTTTCTCGGGCGGTCGGCCGGCACGAGAATGCTCGTGGCGATGAGCACGAACACGATGAACGGCACCGATACGAGGAAGATCCAGCGCCACCCCAGCAACTCGGTGATGACTCCGGAGAGGATGAATCCGAGCACTAGGCCGCAGCTGGCCACGGCCGCCCACACGCTCAGCGCCCGTGAGCGGCCATGGCCTTCGGGGAACGAAAGCACGATAACGGCCATCGCGGCCGGCAGCGCGAGTGCCTCTCCGGCGCCTTGGAGCAGCCGTGCTGCCACCAGGAGGTGGAATGTCGGGGCGAGCCCTGCCAGCAGTGAGGCCAGGCCGAACACTGTTGTACCGGTAAGCAGGAGCCGTCGCTGACCGAGCATGTCGCCGAGCCGGCCACCGAGCATCAGCAGTCCGCCACCGGTGATCGTGTACCCCACGACGACCCATGTGAGTTGCCGGGCGTCAGCCCCGAACTCGGCTCCGATGGACGGCAGGGCGACGTTGACCACGGTCACGTCGACCGCGATCAGGAATTGCAGCATGGACAGGCAGGCCAGAGTGACCCATGCTCGTCCCGGCGCGTTGACGCGCCGGGAAGGGATAGTGGTGGGAAACAAGTCGTGCTCCATCGCTCGGAAGTGGAACTCCGGGCAGCACCTCTAGCCGCTCCGGACTGGCCGTGGAGCGACGAAGCATCAGAAGGGTGAAGAGACGAGTGCTCCGCCGCTAGCGGAGCGTCTTCGTCACGGCGGCCGCAGCCGCTGCAGAAGCAGACATGGACATCACGGTACCCGATCTGTCGCGGTGTCAGCGCATCGCCGAGCGCGTCCGGGCCAGGGGTTGGCTCAATGTCTGTGCGAGGAGTCCAGCGTTGTGAGCCTTCCGCTTCTGCCGAGCGAGTACCGCTTCGAAGCATGTCTCAGCACGTGCTCCGCCAACGCGCCTCATAGCCGTATCCGCTAGCGTCGGGGAACATCCCGTCGCATGAGGAGTGGTGTCCGTGAAGTTGTCTGTCGTCGACCTCGGAACCCTCGCGCCCGGCACCACCGAGACCGATGCCCTCGCCGACTCGCTGGCCACCGCGTGTCATGCCGATGCCCGCGGGTTCCACCGAATCTGGTTCGCAGAACACCATCTGAGCCGTAGCGGCGCCTCCCACCATCCCGAATTACTCATTGCCGCAGCGATACCGCAGACCCGCGGTATCCGCCTGGGATCGGGCGCGGTGCTCATGAACCACTACAGTCCGTTCAAGGTCGCGGAGATGTTCAAGCAGCTCGAGGCGATGGCCCCCGGTCGGATCGACCTGGGAATGGGGCGAGCGACGGCCGGACCGGTGATAGATCTTGCGTTGCAACGAGACCGGAGTCGCCGCATCCAAGCAGACCATGGGCAGCAGATCTCCGAGACCCTGGCGTGGTTGTACGACGCGTTTCCCGACGACCATCCGTTCGCCGGGCATCGACTGATGCCGGGTGTTCCGGAGGTGCCGCAGACCTGGCTGCTGGGGTCGAGCCCGAACGGCTCGGTCCTCGCAGCCGGTCTCGGGATCGGATACACGTTCGCCGGTTTCATCAATCCACCGGCAGCTGCGCCGGCGTTACGTCACTACCGCGAAACGTTCCGCCCGCAGGGATTCGGGCTCGACGCACCACGGGGGATCCTCGCGGTCAACGTGACGGTCGGCGACACGAGGGACGAGGGCCTGCATCTGGTGAACTCCGCGAAGGGTTTCTACGCACGACTCGGTCGTGCGGGACGCGGAGCCGGTCAGGTCACCGTGCCCTCACCCGACGAAGCGGCACGGGAGATGACCGACGACCAGCGGAACGAGCCGACAGCGATCGTCGACGGGAGCTGGCCGCGCTTCGTCGCAGGCGGTCCGGACGACGTGCGCGCGACACTGGAACGCATGCTCGAGGAAAGCGGCGCCGACGAGTTGATGGTGCAGGATCTGATCGCTGATCCCGGCTCGCGGCGGCATTCTCATCGTTTGCTGGCCGAGATGTTCGGATTGTCGCCGAGGTCTGTCGACGTCGACTTGCAGAACTCGAACCGGACGGAGCCCGGGCCGGTCGCTCCTCGAGGTGTATGTCGGTGAGTGCCTCCACGACTCGCTGGGTGTCGGCGTCCGTCGACCCGTCCGGTGCCGTGAATGCCGCCCACCCGTGCGGGATGAGATCCTCGTAGTTGTGCCAGTGTCCGACCGGAGGTGGGGTGCCGACCATGATGTCGGCCGCCACCTGCCGGAACGTGACGATCGGATGCCACCGCATCGACGGCACTCGATCGGTATCTGGTGGCTCGGCGAGCCGATACGCGCCTCGAGACCGTCGTGGTACACGGGCAGCGCCTCCTGCGAGCCAGGATTGCGGTGGGCGATGATGCTCCGCCACAACGAATTCGAATTCGGTGGGCCCACGAACAGTGCGCCCTCTGCATCACCGCGAAGATTGACGCGGTCGTCGAATGCCGCATGCCCGAGCGCTCCGGTTCCTGCGGCCGGGTGACGCCCGGGCCGGTGCCTCTGTTGTCGGACGCGAACACGAATCGCGCGGCGACCGAGGTGCCCGCAAGGATCACCTGATCGACGAACACCACCGCTGCAACCGCGAGCACCGCCGGTGCGATCACGTACGCCGCCGGAACCGGAATGTGCAGCCGTGCGGTGAGGAACGACGCGACCCAGGGTGCGACCGCCGTGCCGACCGCCGCGGCGTCACGTGTCGGCGGTGATCATCCGGCGACGGTATCCCGATGCGAGCAGATAGTCTCGGGAACATGACACGACGCGTGAGTGTGTGGGGCGGCGGATTCTGGCTGAGCGGGAAGACCAGGGAGGCCGCACTCGATGCGGCGCGAGAACTCGACGAGCTGGGCTACTCGAGGTTGTGGACCTCGGGTGGATTCGGTGACGGGGTGCCTCCTATCTACGGCGAGGTGCTCGCCGCGACACCGAGGCTGGGTGTCGCGAGTGGAATCGTCAGTATCTGGCACGCGGAGCCGGCCGACGCGGCGAAGACCGTCGACCGATTCGAGCGGGAGTATCCAGGCCGATTCGTCCTCGGCCTCGGCGCGAGCCACGCACCGGTCGTCGACGCGGCCGAATCAGGCCGGTACACCAAGCCCTACAGCCGCATGGTCGAGTACCTCGACGCGTTGGATGCGACCGACACCCCGGTCCCCGCGGAGCGTCTCGCGCTGGCGGCGCTCGGCCCCCGCATGCTGACTCTGTCGGCCGAGCGGACCGCGGGCGCGCATCCGTATTTCGTTCCTGCCGAACACACCGCCCAGGCCCGGGAAATCCTCGGTGACGGTCCGCTTCTTGCGCCCGAAGTCGCCGTGGTGCTCGACGAGGACGAAGACGCCGCCCGCGGAATCGCTCAGGAATACATGCGGGGGTACCTGTCGCTTCCGAACTACTCCAACAATCTCCTGCGTCTCGGCTACACCGAGGACGATGTCGCAGGAGCGGGCAGCGACCGGTTGCGCGAGGCGCTGATTCCGTCGGGCAAGATCGAACGCGTCGTCGCAGGGATCGAACGGCACTACGAAGCCGGTGCCGACGAGGTCCCCATCCAGGTGCTGACGGCCGACCAGACGACTTTCCCCGCGGAGGCATACCGAAAACTCGCGGAGGCACTCATCGGCCGATGAGAGGTATCGCCGACGGAAACCGGCACTCGGTCACCCTCACAGAGTTGTACGGCTGCCAGGAGGGTTGGGGGTCTGCCGAGTGCCGCCGACCAGGACGAGATCACTCGCATCATGACGGTGCCCGGCGGTCAGGGACCGGTAGAACTCACGAGATACTGACGACTCAGGTTCGGGCACGTCGACCACTACACCGATACGGGTTCCGGCCCCCGGTCCAGGAATGGCACGAACAGGTCGGGAGTGCGGATTCGATGAACGCCAAGCCGTCGGATACGTCGACGTCGATGATCGGGTAGGCGCCGGACCCTGCGGCGGTGGCCACCACGATCGTGATCAGGCCGACGCGACGAAGGGGACGACCGAAGTTGCACAGTGGTGCAAATCACAGTTCCCTCGTACTCTGAGTTCATGAAGCACATCACCACTGGTCCACGCGATTTGACGGTCGATGTGGGGGACACCATCGAACTGCACCTGCCGGAGAACACCTCGCGCGATTACTGCTGGTCGACGACGCGGATCGGAAAGGGACTCAACCTGCGCGACATCAGGTTCGTCCCCTCGAACAATCCGTTGCCCGGCGCCGCCAGCGAACGTGTGTTCTACCTCCGCGCGAAGCGGTCGGGGACGTGGCCGCTGTCGCTGCGGATGCGTCGGCACCTGGACCTGTCCGCGGCGTTCGCGGACATGACTGTCACGGTGACCTGAGACTTCGCACATGGCGGTCGACGCACACGCCCTCCTCGACGTAGCGCTCGCCGAGGCCGAGGCAGGACTCTCCGAAGGCGGCATACCGATCGGAGCCGCACTGTTTGCCGCCGACGGCACGCTTCTCGGCCGGGGGCGCAACAGGCGTGTCCAGGACGACGATCCGACAATCCACGCAGAGACAGCCGCGTTCCGGGCGGCCGGTCGCCGCCGTGACTACACGTCGACGATCATGGTGACCACCTTGTCTCCGTGCTGGTACTGCAGCGGCCTCGTCCGCCAGTTCGGCATCGGGTCCGTCATCATCGGGGAGGCGGTCACGTTCTACGGTGGCCACGATTGGCTCGCCGACAACGGGGCGTCGGTAACGGTGCTCGACGACCCACGATGTGTCGCGCTGATGACCCGGTTCATCGACGATTCACCACAACTGTGGGATGAGGATATCGGCATCGCGCCGGCAACCGATCACCTACGCTGAACCCGAGACAACGTGGCTGGGGGAGTTTTGTCGTCGGTGAATCGACCGCGTGACACCGTGTGGGTGAGTGTTGCGGCACTCGTGTTGGTCTCCTGCGGCACACCGAGTGAGCGCACAGACCATCTGCCGGCCGACCGGCTGGTGTTGAGTGTCGGTTCCAGTGGCCACGGGTGGTCACCGTTCGCAGTCCAGGCGATTCACTCACCGGTGATCTCGGTCTACGGCGACGGCCGTGTGGTCTTCGCCGAGAGAACCGAACCAGACACGATGGCCCCGCCGGAATACCTTGTGGTACAGGCGGATCCTGACGATGTCGCCCGATTTGCAGACGAAGTCGAGCAGCGACACCTCATCGATCTGGGCACCGATGTCGGAAGTCCCGGTGTGACCGATCAGGCGACGACCACCGTCACCTTCCACGGACGTGGCGATGCCTCCGAATTGCGTGTCTACGCGTTCGGCACGCGGTTCGAGCAGGATCTACCGACGATCGCACTCGAGAATCGTGGAGCATTGCGCGAGGTGATCTCGGACGCCTGGGATCTGGCCGAGGGCGACGCCGAACCTTTAGTGCCGGATGCCGTGCACATCTATGAACTGACGGCCGGTGCCGCCCCGGACGACGATGTTCCGTTGTGGCCTGGCCCCGATCCCGCGACGTTCACGACGGACGATCCCGGGTCGCCCGGGGTGATCACCGGGGACGCCGCCGCCCTCGTCTACACCGCAGCGCGAGAGAATCCGGACGCGCGATGGCTCGTCGACGACGACGTGATGTTGCTCGTCGTCGACCCCGTCCCGTGACGATCGCCCGGTCGGAAGGCCCTGGAGCCAGCAAGAACCCCGGAGTCAGCGCAACGCGGCCGGAGCGTCCAGATCGGGAGCCGAGTACGTGTCGCATGCGTCGACCTGTCCGGTGTTGTATCCCGCGATGAACCATTTCTGCCGCTGCTCGGACGAGCCGTGGGTCCACGCTTCCGGATTGACGCGTCCGGTGGCGGCAGACTGGATCCGGTCGTCGCCTACAGCCGACGCGGCGGAGAGCGCGTCGCGGATATCGGTCTCGCTCAGCGGCGCAAGGAACGGCACGCCGGTGTTCGGGTCGGGCAACGTGTCCGCATAGTGCGCCCATACTCCGGCGTAACAATCGGCCTGGAGTTCGGTGCGTACCGCTCCCGACTCGGGTCCGTGGGGATCGGACTGCGCGCGGCCGAGGTCACCGAGCTGGTTCTGCAGGTGGTGACCCACCTCGTGCGCAACCACGTATTCCTGGGCGAGGGGCCCGGCGCTCGAACCGAACCGGGTTACGAGCTGCTCGAAGAAACTGGTGTCGAAATATGCGGTCTGATCCGCGGGGCAGTAGAAGGGGCCGATGTCACTGGTCGCGTTGCCGCAGCCGGTCGCCGTCGAGGAGACGAAGACGTCGACGCCTGGCTGTACGTACGCCACGCCGGTCTGCGCAGCGAGCTGCTGCTCCCACACGCTGTCGAGCGAGCCGACCGTATAGAGCACACGGCAGTCGACATCGGCGTTGGCCTCCGCGCCGGTCGCGCAGTGGTCGAGCCCTCCGGTGCCTGCCTGCTCGGAGGCATCGGGCACTCCCGACCCGAGCAGTGACGACGGATCTCCGCCGAACAGAAGGACCAGGATCAGCACGACAATGCCACCGGCGCCGCCTCCCAGTGCGATTTTGCCGCCTCGGCCACCTCCTCCGGTGCGGACCCGGTTCGGATCCATCCGCGCGCCCTCGTTGAACGTCATCGCATCCGCCTAGTCGTCGAGTCGATCGAGCCGGACAAGTTTGGCACGGCCGATTCGGCACGTGTGTGCTCGGGCAGTTCGTGTCTTTCGTAGGATTGCAGCGACGAACCCCGTCGATGATCGTTTCGAAAGGAATTCCGTGCTGCGCACCCATCTCGCCGGCTCGTTGCGAGCCGAGCACGCCGAGCAGACCGTCACCCTCACCGGTTGGGTTGCCCGGCGCCGCGACCACGGCGGGGTCATCTTCATCGACCTGCGCGACGCCTCCGGCGTGTCCCAGGTGGTGTTCCGTGACGCAGAGGTGCTCGAGCAGGCGCACAAGCTGCGCGCCGAATACTGTGTGAAGGTCACCGGCGCCGTCGAGGTCCGGCCCGAAGGCAATCAGAACTTCGAGATCCCGACCGGGGCCGTCGAGGTCAACGCGACCGAGCTCGAGGTGCTGGGCGAGGCGGCGCCGCTGCCGTTCCAGCTCGACGACCAGGCAGGCGAAGAGGCTCGGCTGAAGTACCGCTACCTGGACCTGCGACGGGAAGGGCCGGGCAAGGCCATCCGGCTTCGCAGCAAGGTCAACGCCGCGGCGCGCTCGGTGCTCGCTCATCACGAGTTCGTCGAGGTCGAGACTCCGACGCTGACTCGTTCGACTCCCGAGGGCGCTCGCGACTTCCTGGTGCCTGCCCGTCTGCAGCCCGGCAACTTCTATGCGCTGCCGCAGTCGCCGCAGCTGTTCAAGCAGTTGCTCATGGCAGGCGGTATCGAGCGGTACTACCAGATCGCGCGTTGCTACCGCGACGAGGATTTCCGCGCCGATCGGCAGCCGGAGTTCACCCAGCTCGACATCGAGATGGCGTTCGTGAACCAGGACGATGTGATCCTGCTCGCCGAAGAGGTGCTGCATTCGCTGTGGCGCCTGGTCGGATACGAGCTCGAGACGCCGATCCCGCGCATGACATATGCCGACGCCATGCGACGTTTCGGCAGCGACAAGCCCGACCTGCGCTTCGACATCGAACTCGTCGAGTGCAAGGACTTCTTCAAGGACACCACCTTCCGCGTCTTCCAGGCGGAGTACGTCGGCGCGGTCGTCATGCCCGGTGGCGGCTCGCAGCCGCGTCGCCAGCTCGACGCTTGGCAGGAATGGGCCAAGCAGCGCGGCGCCAAGGGCCTCGCATACGTGCTGGTGGGGGAGGACGGCGAGCTCACCGGTCCCGTCGCGAAGAACCTCACCGACACCGAGCGGGCCGGGTTGGCCGCGCATGTGGGAGCCGAGCCCGGCGACTGCATCTTCTTCGCTGCAGGTGCGACGAAGCCGATGCGTGCCCTGCTGGGTGCAGCGCGCGGCGAGATCGCCCGCAAGCTCGACCTCATCGACCCGAATGCGTGGGCGTTCGTGTGGATCGTCGACGCCCCGATGTTCGAGCCTGCTGCCGATGCGACCGCGTCCGGCGACGTGGCTCTCGGTTCGTCGGCGTGGACGGCTGTGCACCATGCGTTCACCTCGCCCAAGCCCGAGTTCCTCGACACGTTCGACACCGATCCGGGCTCTGCGCTGGCCTATGCCTACGACATCGTCTGCAACGGCAACGAGATCGGTGGCGGCTCGATCCGTATCCACCGGCCCGATCTTCAGGAACGTGTGTTCAAGGTGATGGGCATTCCTGCGGACGAAGCGAACGAGAAGTTCGGCTTCCTGCTCGAGGCATTCAAGTATGGTGCGCCGCCGCACGGCGGTATCGCGTTCGGCTGGGACCGGATCACCGCGTTGCTCGCGGGTGTCGACTCGATCCGCGAGGTCATTGCATTCCCCAAGTCGGGTGGGGGAGTCGACCCGCTCACCGACGCGCCCGGCCCGATCAGCGAGGCGCAGCGGAAGGAGTCCGGCATGGACTTCGAGCCCGAGGACGTGAAGGACGTGGCGCCGGCCGCGCAGTAGGTCCAATACCACCGGCGGGGCGCGTTCACCTCAGTGAGCGCGCCCCGCCGGTCATTCGAAGTCTGAAATTTCGGACTCGACGGAATTGCGCGATATGCCGAATCGACGCGTGACGACGGGCGCGAATGACTCGAAAGGGTTTCTCGGTTCGCGCTTCCGAGAAGAACTTTCAGCGAGGGCGCGTGGGTTCCGTGCAGATTGTCCGTTTCTGCGAAACACGTCGATGATCAGGCGAAACCCGGAATTGTCAGGCAGATCGCCGTAGCCGATCCGGTGGCGGCGGACCTTGGTCCCGTGTCGATGGGGGATTCCGTACGCCCTGCCGGTGACCGCGACGATGTAGATTGTTCGGTGATGACCGCAACATTGGCAGACCCCGTTTCGAAGGTAGTGCAGGCAGCCGAGAAGCTGCTCACTCGTCGTACCGGCGCCCCGGTCACCCTCGCAGATCCTGTGGATCTCGGTGGCAGTGGCCGATCGGTGGTGCTCCGCGTCCGAGTTGCTGCCAACCCCTTCTCGTTGCCGCGCACCCTCGTTCTGAAGCAGGTGCCGCCGGCCCGTGGTGCCGGCCATGTCGACCTGCGCGGCGCGGCAACGGACGAAGAGGTTGCCTTCCTTCGCGAAGCCGTCTCGTACCAGTTCGCAACAGCGCTCGCCAAAGACCACCGGCCAGGTGCCGAGCTGCTCGCCTACGACTTCGAGACCCGACTTCTGGTGCTCAGCGACCTCGGCGACGCCACCCCGCTGGCGACATTGCTGCGGAGTGGCGACACCGACACCGTCGGAAACACGCTCATGGCGCTCGCGCAGGCGCTCGGCCGCATGCATGCCGCGACTGTCGGCCGTGAGGAAGATTTCTCGGCTCTGCTCCGCCGGGCCGGCGTCGCGTCCGTCAGCGATGCCGTTGCCGAACAGGCCATCGACGCGGTCCGGGGTGTACCCGAACTGCTCGCAGCCGATTTCGGACTCGCCGTTCCCCAGTCGGTGCTCGACCGCGCGGAACGCGCCGCGAAGCTGTTCACCGGAGGCCGCTTCCGCGCCTTCAGCCCGTCGGATCTCTGCCCCGACAATGTCGTCGTCGGCGACGACGGGGTGCAGTTCCTCGATTACGAATGGGGTGGATTCCGCGACGCGACGCTCGACATCGCGTACGCGCTCACCTCGTTCCCGCTGTGCCTGTGCGCGGCACCCCTGACCTCCGATCGGGTACGGGACATGGCCGATGCATGGCGCGCCGAGGTGGTGGGCATGTGGCCGCAGCTCGCCTACGACGAAGTTCTCGCCGAGCGTCTCCTCGACGCCCAACTTGCCTGCGTCTGGTTGAGTACGCACCTGTTCCTGCCCGAGGATCACGCCCGTATCGCATCGGTGCGCGCCCACGAACTGTCCATGGCGCGACTCCCAGCGCTGAGTTCTCGGTGGTCACTGCTGGCGGATTTCGCGACCGGCGCCGGCCACGACGACGTTGCAGCACACGCGCGGGCGGTCCTCGAACGCCTGGACCAGCGCGTCGCGGGTTGATGTCTCTGCTGCACGCCCGGCCGGTGAACGGCACATTCGCTCAGAAGGTGGTGGCGCTTGTAGCGTCGACGGAGTGAGTGATCTTTTCGGGGCAAACGACCCGTCGTCCGAACCGGACGCCCTGTTCGAGGCGCCGCGCGAGCCCGAGCCGGACCCCGAACCGTCGATCCGCCGTGCCCCCGTCGGCCCGACCGGGCCGAACGCACCGCTGGCGGCACGGATGCGTCCGGCGAACCTGGACGAGGTCCTCGGCCAGCAGCACCTGCTCGAGCCGGGCGCTCCGCTGCGGCGACTCGTCGAAGGGTCCGGCGCCGCCTCCGTCGTCCTCTATGGGCCTCCGGGCACCGGCAAGACCACCCTCGCGTCGCTCATCTCCGGGGCCACCGGTCGGCGCTTCGAGGCCCTCTCCGCGTTGTCTGCAGGTGTCAAAGACGTCCGTGCCGTCATCGACCTGGCACGCCGCCGGCTGACTCAGGGTGAGCAGACCGTGTTGTTCATCGACGAAGTCCATCGGTTCTCCAAGACCCAGCAGGACGCGCTGCTCGCGGCGGTCGAGAACCGGATCGTGCTGCTCGTCGCTGCGACCACCGAAAACCCGTCCTTCTCCGTCGTCGCACCGTTGCTGTCGCGTTCTCTGGTGCTGCAGTTGCAGCCACTCGGGCCGGACGACATCCGTGCACTGCTCGACCGCGCCCGCACGGATCCGCGGGGTCTCGGCGGGACGGTCACGCTGACCGATGAAGCACTCGATCACCTCGTGCGACTCGCAGGTGGCGACGCCCGCCGGGCGCTGACGGCGTTGGAGGCCTCCTCGGAGACCGCATTGGACCGTGCCGGTGACACCGATGCGGTCATCGACCTCCGGACCGTCGAGTCCAGTATCGACAAGGCGGCGGTCCGGTACGACCGCGACGGAGATCAGCATTACGACGTCGCCAGTGCCTTCATCAAGTCGCTGCGAGGCTCCGACGTCGATGCAGCATTGCACTACCTCGCCCGGATGATCGTCGCGGGGGAGGATCCGAGATTCATCGCGCGGCGTCTGATGATCCAGGCCAGTGAAGAGGTCGGTATGGCCGATCCCACCGCGCTCCAGGCGGCCGTGGCCGCTGCCCAGGTGGTCCAGCAGGTCGGCATGCCCGAGGCGCAATTAGCACTCGCGCAGGCCACCATCCACATCGCGACGGCGCCGAAGTCCGGGTCGGTGACCGCCGCGCTCTTCGCTGCGATCGGCGATGTGAAGGCAGGTAAGGCCGGGGCCGTCCCGAGTCACTTGCGTGACGGTCACTACCAGGGTGCGCAGAAGCTCGGCAATGCCATCGGCTACCGGTATCCGCACGACCACCCGGACGGAGTCCTCGCACAGCAGTACCCGCCCGACGAGCTGGTGGGCGTCGACTATTACGAGCCGACAGGCCACGGTGTCGAGCGTGAATTGTCGTCACGAGTACCGAAGCTCCGTCGGATCGTGCGCGGCGAGCGGTAGCGAGTCCGCCGCCCCATCCGAGCGAACGGCACACCCGATCGATCTGAGGAGACGAACGGCACTTTCGCTCGGATAGGAGCGGAGCGACGAGGACTAGAGGGGGCGCGATAAGGTGATATATGGCCGATTCGCGTGATCGGTAGCCCATGCCGGGCAGCTCCGCAACCGCCAGACCACAAAGGACCATCGACGTGCAGACCCACGAGATCCGCAGGCGCTTTCTCGACCACTTCGTGAAGGCCGGCCACACCGAAGTGCCGAGTGCCTCGCTGATCCTGGCCGACCCGAACCTGCTGTTCGTCAACGCAGGCATGGTCCCGTTCGTGCCGTTCTTCCTCGGGCAGCAGACCCCGCCCTACTCGCGGGCGACCTCGGTGCAGAAGTGTGTGCGCACCCTCGACATCGAAGAGGTGGGCATCACCACCCGGCACAACACCTTCTTCCAGATGGCAGGCAACTTCTCGTTCGGTGACTACTTCAAGGAAGAGGCCATCACGCACGCGTGGTCGCTGCTCACCGACTCCGCCGACGAGGGTGGATACGGGATTGACCCCGAAAAGCTTTGGGCGACGGTCTATCTCGATGACGACGAGGCCTACTCGATCTGGCGTGACAAGATCGGTCTCCCGGCCGAGCGGATCCAGCGCCGCGGTATGAAGGACAACTACTGGTCGATGGGCATCCCCGGCCCGTGCGGCCCGTGCTCGGAGATCTTCTACGACCGCGGTCCCGACTACGGCGTCGAAGGTGGCCCCGAGGCCGACGAGGACCGCTACATCGAGATCTGGAATCTCGTGTTCATGCAGAACGAGCGTGGCGAGGGCACCAGCAAGGACGACTTCGAGATCCTCGGCCCGCTGCCGAAGAAGAACATCGACACCGGCATGGGTGTCGAGCGTGTCGCGTTCCTGCTGCAGGGCGTCGAAAACGTCTACGAGACGGACCTGCTGCGCCCGGTCATCGACCAGGCACAGGAACTGACCGGCAGCCGCTACGGCGCCGACCACAGTTCCGACGTGCGTTTCCGGGTGATCGCCGACCATGCGCGCACCGCCGCGATGCTCATCGTCGACGGCGTCAACCCCGGTAACGACGGCCGCGGCTACGTGTTGCGCCGCCTGCTACGCCGCATCGTCCGATCGGCACGCCTGCTCGGCGCGGATCGGCCGGTCATGGCCGAGTTCATGGCCGTCGTCCGCGACACCATGGCCCCGTCGTACCCCGAACTCGCCACCGACTTCTCGCGCATCGAGACCGTTTCCGTGGGTGAGGAGACGGCGTTTCTCAAGACCCTCGGCACCGGAAGCAAGCTGTTCGAAGGTGCTGTCGAGTCGGCGAAGGCGCAGGGCAGGGCTGTACTCGGCGGTGCCGAGGCCTTCGCGCTGCACGACACCTACGGGTTCCCGATCGACCTGACCCTCGAGATGGCGTCCGAGGCCGGACTGACGGTCGACGAGGACGGCTTCCGCTCGCTGATGGCCGAGCAGCGGCAGCGCGCCAAGGACGACGCCCGCGCGCGCAAGCACGCGCACGCCGACCTGACCGTCTACAAGGAACTGCTCGACCGCGGCCCCACCGAGTTCACCGGCTTCAACGAACTCGTCTCGGAGGCGCACGTACTGGCCGTCATCACCGGTGGTGAGCGCCTGCATGCGGCGAGCGCCGGACAGGACGTCGAGCTGATCCTCGACCGGAGCCCGCTGTATGCGGAGGCCGGCGGTCAGATCGCCGACCTCGGCACCATCACCGCGACCGGTCTGCGCGTGAAGGTCAACGACGTGCAGAAGATCGCCAAGCAACTGTGGGTGCACAAGGTCACGGTGCTCGAAGGTCAGGTCGTCGAAGGTGACGCCGTCCTCGTGCAGGTCGATCCGGAATGGCGTAAGGGCGCCACGCAGGGACACTCGGGCACTCACCTGGTGCATGCCGCGCTGCGCGAGGTCCTCGGCCCGAACGCGGTGCAGGCGGGCTCGCTCAACAAGCCCGGCTACCTGCGTTTCGATTTCTCGTGGCCCGGTGCGTTGTCGGAACAGCAGAAGCAGGACATCGAAACCGTCACCAACGAAGCCGTCGCCGCGAACTACGCGGTGAATACCTTCGTCACCGACCTGGACAAGGCCAAGAAGATGGGCGCGATGGCGCTCTTCGGCGAGAACTACGGCGACGAAGTGCGCGTCGTGGAGATCGGCGGGCCGTTCTCGATGGAACTGTGCGGCGGCACTCACGTCCAGCACTCGTCGCACGTCGGCACCGTCACTCTGCTCGGCGAGCAGTCGGTCGGATCGGGTGTCCGCCGCGTGGAGGCCTACGTCGGCCTGGACTCCTATCGGCACCTGGCGAAGGAGCGCGCGTTGCTCGCGGGTCTGTCGTCGACCCTCAAGGTGCCCTCGGACGAGGTTCCGGGGCGAGTCGACTCGCTGCTCGAGCGGCTCAAGGTTGCCGAGAAGGAACTCGAGAAGACGCGCGCCGCGAACGTCGCTGCTGCGGCCGGTTCGTTCGCCGACAAGGCCGAGCGCATCGGCGAGTTCCTCGTCGTCGCCGGTCGGGCACCCGAAGGCGTGTCGGGTAATGCCCTGCGCACCTTGGTGTCCGACGTTCGTGGGCGTCTCGGCAGCGACCCGGTCGTGGTGCTGCTCCTCGGCAGTGCCGACGAAAAGGTACCGTTCGTCGTGGCGACCAACGACGCTGCTCGGGCCGCGGGCATCAAGGCCGGCGACCTCGTGTCGAGCTTCGGACCGGCGATCGGTGGTCGCGGCGGCGGCAAGCCCGACATGGCCCAGGGACAGGGGACCGATGCCTCGGGGATCGATGCGGCGCTCGACGCGTTCCGTAGCCGGCTGCGCGAGCTGGCCGGCTGATCGTGGCAGAGCTACCCGGCCCCGATCGTCCCGGTTCGGATGATCCGGGCCGGGGACGTCGTATCGGCATCGATGTCGGCAGTGTGCGCATCGGGGTGGCCTCCTGCGACCCCGACTGCATCCTCGCTACCCCGGTCGAGACTGTGCCTCGGTCCAAGGACCGCGGCCCCGACGCGCCCGATATCCGGCGCATTGTCCAGATCGTTATGGAATACGAGGCGGTTGAGGTTATCGTCGGGCTGCCGCAGACCCTGCGCGGTGAGCCGGGCAAAGCCGCGAAACTGGCGAGCGAATTCGCGCGTCGACTTCGTCGGCAGATCCCCGAGGTTCCCGTTCGGATGGCCGACGAACGTTTCACCACGGTCACTGCGGCGCGTGCGCTTCGCGACAGTGGAGTCAGCGCGCGCGGTGCGCGGCCGGTGATCGACCAGGCCGCGGCCGTCGCCATCTTGCAAGGTTGGTTGGACGAGCGGAGTGCAACATTGAACGTGGCAGACGGGGACCAGGGGAGCGGCCGGTGACCCGAGACGGACGGTACGGCGGCGACGACACTCCCGATGCTCGGCAGGGCGGAATGTTCAGCGATCCCTACGCCGGCAACTACGACACCGCCGGTCGCTACACCCCCCCGCCCCCGGCCGCGGCGCCGCCGCGCGACCAGTACGGCGAGGCCCGATCTGCCGGTGGTCGGCATCCGGGCGACGATCCCACCAACGTGCTGCATTTCGAGGAGGGCGTGTTCGACGGTCCGCCGCCGCAGGAGCCTCGGGCCGAAGATGGTCCCCGGCAACCGAGCAGCGACGACGAATACGTCGGTGGTTACTCGTATGCCCAGCGTCGAAAGGACGACTACGGCGACGGTCACTACGACGGGGCAGGCTACGACGGGGCAGGCTACGACGGTGCAGGCTACGGCGAGTCCGGTGTGTTCGATCGGACCGAGACCATCGCCGCGGTACCTGCCGACGACGAAGCAGATGACCAGTCGTGGGACGACGAGCGCGCTGCCCCGGCCGCGGTAGGGGCTACGGCGGCACAGCGAGCCGAGACCACGGCGTCGTCGAAGCGCCGGAAACGAGGCAAGGTCGTCGGTTCGCTGGCGGCGGTGCTGTTGCTCATCGTGGTGGTCGGTGGTGGCTACTTCGCCTACGACCGGTTCATGGGGCCCGGACTGCCGCCCGATTTCACCGGCCCCGCCGGTCCGGTGGCCATCGTGCAGGTCAATTCGGGCGAGACCGCAACCGAGATCGGCCGTGAGGCCGCTGACAAGGGTGTGGTCGCCAGTGCCGACGCGTTCTACAACGCCGCGGTGCAGAATGCCGGCATGAACGCCGTGCATCCCGGCTTCTACGCAATCCCCACCAACGTCTCCGGAGTCGATGCGGTCAGCGCACTCGTGGCCCCGGAGAGCCGGGTGGGCGCGCTCGTCGTCTCGGAGGGACGTCAGCTCCACGACATCCGCGACGTCAACACCGGGGCTGTCCGCAAGGGCATCTACACCCTCATCGCGGAATCGAGTTGCTACGACGATGTCGGTGCGACGCAGTGTCTGACCTACGAGGAACTCGCTGCGGCCGGGGCCACCACCGATCTCGATGCGCTCGGGGTGCCGGTGTGGGCCCGCGACGCCGTGGCGCAGGTCCCGGATCGGGAGCGTCAACTCGAAGGCCTCATCGCGGCGGGTAGCTGGGATTTCGACCCGTCGGACGAACCCGTCGAGGTGCTGCGCACGCTCGTGACCGGAAGCGCTGCCCGGTACGACGAGACGGGGATCGTAGAGGCCGCACCGACAGTGGGTCTGACACCGTACGAGATGCTCGTCGCCGCGTCACTGGTCGAGCGTGAAGCCCTGCCGGACGATTTCGCGAGGGTCGCGCGGGTGATCCTCAACCGACTCGAGATCGACCAGATGCTGCAGTTCGACTCCACGGTCAACTACGCGCTCGACGAGACCGAACTCGCGACCACCGACGCGGACCGCGCCCGCGTCACCCCGTGGAACACCTACGCGAGCGTCGGTCTGCCTGCCACCCCGATCTCATCACCGAGCATCGGTGCTCTGCAGGCAGTGGAGAACCCGGAAACGGGTGACTGGACGTACTTCGTGACGATCGACGACCAGGGCACCACCCTGTTCGCCGATACCTACGACGAACACCTCGTCAACACTCGACTGGCTCTCGAAAGCGGAATCCTCGACAGTGGTAGATGACAGCACGAACACATCTCGCACGACCGCGCCTCGAAAAGCAGCGGTACTCGGTAGCCCGATCAGACATTCGAAGTCTCCACTGCTCCATCTCGCCGCGTATCGTGCACTCGGACTGACCGACTGGACCTACGAGCGCATCGAATGCTCGGGTGAGCAGCTGCCGGCACTCGTGTCGGGTCTCGGAGACGAGTGGATCGGCCTGTCCGTCACGATGCCCGGCAAGTTCGCGGCGCTCGAGTTTGCTACCGAACGCACCGCGCGGGCGGTGGCGATCGGCTCGGCGAACACCCTGCTCCGCATCGAGGGTGGCTGGCGTGCCGACTGCACCGACATCGACGGTGTCAGCGGTGCGCTCGGCACCATCGGCGTGACCGATCTGACGGGACGGTCTGCGGTGGTCGTCGGCAACGGCGGCACCTCACGCCCCGCGATCGCCGGCCTCGCAGACCTGGGTGTCCGCGAGGTGACGATCGTGGCGCGCTCGGAACAGCGGGCCGCCGAAACGTTCGACTGCGCCGAGGCCGTGGGCATCACCCCGCGGTGGATGTCGTTCGACGATCCGGGGCTTGGGGAGGTGTGCGCGGCATCCGGAGCGTTGGTCTCGACGGTGCCTGCTGCTGCGGCAGCACCGTATGCGGAGGTGTTGGCGCAAGCTCCGTTCATTCTCGATGCGATCTACGATCCGTGGCCGACCCCGCTGGGTACGGCTGCACAGGCGCGGGGCAGCGTCGTGGTGTCCGGCCTGTTCATGCTGCTGCACCAGGCGTTCGGCCAGGTGGAACAGTTCACGGGCCGCCCCGCACCGAAGGAGGCGATGGCGGCGGCCGTCGGCCTCGGCTAGAGAATCGAGCACATTTCCGGGCCGGTTGTCGAAGCGGATGTCGAATCCGGCACCTACCGTTCGTGTAGTAGGTGAGAGGCCGGGAGCTGCCGGCCGCAACCCGAAGGAGCTCGACATGGCCCAGTACCTGCTCGGTATCTACCAACCGGACGGCGAACCTCCCTCACCCGAATTCCTCGAACCGATCATGCGCGAGGTCGAGGCGTTCGGCGCCGAGCTCCGTGAATCCGGGGCGTGGGTGTTCTCCGGTGGACTGCACCCGCCGAGCACAGCCACGGTGGTGACGGCGAGGAACGATGACATCCTCGTCACCGATGGCCCCTATCTCGAGGGCAAGGAACACCTCGGCGGTTTCAACGTGATAGAGGTGCCGGACCTCGATGCGGCACTCGCGTGGGGACGCAAGCTCGCGAAGGCGACCACCCTGCCGATCGAAGTGCGGCCTCTGCAGTGGGGCTCGTGCAGTTGACGGAGTGAACACCGTGGCCGCACCCTCGATCGAGCAGGTCTTCCGCGAGGAGTACGGGCGGGCGGTGGCCGTCTCACCCGCGACCTCGGCGACATCGACGCCGCCGAGGACGCAGTTCAGGACGCCTTCACCGTTGCCGCCGCTCGCTGGCCCGTCGACGGCACGCCGCCGAGCCCCGCCGGGTGGATCATCACGACCGCGCGGCGGCGCGCGATCGATCGTGCACGGCGAGAGAAGACACGCACGAAGCGGAACTCCTGCGTCCGAACCGGCCCCGATCGAATCGACCGACGTGCTCGACGATGGCGCAGCAGATCACGCGCGCCAAGAGCAAGATCCGCGCCGCGCGGATACCCTTCCGGGTCCCGGCCGAGCACGAGTTGCCCGAACGGATCGACGCGGTGCGCGCTGCGCTGTATCTGATCTACGACCAGCTGTATGCGGTGGCACCCACGCCCGTCGTCGCGCTGCATCGTGCGGTCGCGGTGGCGGAGGTCGACGACCCGGCAGCCGCCCTGGCGATCGTCCACTCACTCGCGCTGGACCACTATTACGTGGCCCACGCGGCACGCGCGATCGCCAGGTCACTGTCCGGTGCGATCAACCCGCCGTAGGGCTCGTCTCGTCCTTCTGCCACGGCCATCGGCCTTCGATCTCGAGCTGGAGCGACCAGCTGAGGAAGGTACGGATGAAGACGATGACCGCGAGCACCCCTACCGACGTGAACGTGGGCGTGACCGCGACGGTCTTGATGATGTCCGCCGCGACCAGGAACTCGAGCCCGAGCAGGATCGACCGCCCGAGATTGCGGCGATAGGGCTCATAGATTTTCGTGCTGTTCCTGCGTCGCCAGGAATCCAGCGCGATCCAGGTGGATACCGCCGCTCCGAGCACGATCGCCGCGACGCCGACGATATCGATCGCGGATCCGACGTGCTCGAGAAGTTCTGGCACCTGCATCCGCGAAGCTCCTCCCACACCCGGGGCGACCCATCTGCTCATGCTTGCACGCCGAGTTGTCCACAGGGACCGCATCGATCCACAGATTCGATGATTCCGGCGTCGGTTGCTCCCACAGGCCGCGCGAAAGGCTCATGCTGCAACGCGTGATTCTCGTCGTGATGGTGTTTCTGGGAGTGGTGGCCGGTGTACTTGTGCGGAAGCTGACCGCGCGACTGTCCGGACAGGAACCGTGGCGCGGAGCATGCGAGATCGCGTGCGCAGCAGGCGCTGCGCTCGCGACCGCGGCGCCGTCCGGCGCTGCGATGGCGGCGATCGCGCTGCTGACGTGGTGGTGCGTGTGCGCAAGTGGTGTCGATGTACTGGTGTGCAGGCTTCCCAACGTGCTCACCCTCGGTGGGGGCCCGGTGGTCGTGGCGGCCGGGATCGTTTCGGGCCACGGGCGTGCCGCCGTGGTCGGGGCGGCCCTGCTGACTGCGATGATGCTCGGCGCCCACCTTCTCTCCCCACGCTCGCTGGGTGCGGGCGACGTCAAACTCGCGATCGGGCTCGGCGCTGCGGCCGGCGTCGCCGGAGCACAAGCCTGGATGATCGTGCTGCTGCTCCCGCCGTTGCTCACCGCCGTCGCCGGGTCGCTCCTGCTCCTGTGGCGGCGCGTCCACCCGGCTTGGTCGGGGGATCGGTCTTCCGCTTCCACAGTGGTGCCGCACGGTCCGTCGATGTGTGCCGCGGCGGTGCTGGCAATGCTGTCCGCAGGTTGACCAGGGTGGCGTCACAACTCGCCCGGCGACCATGGAAGGATGGACGCGTGCTGCGCTGGATAACTGCCGGAGAATCCCATGGTCCCGCCCTCGTTGCGATGCTCGAGGGCATGATTGCTGGTGTCGAGGTGACATCGAACGACATCTCGGAGCAGCTCGCGCGGCGACGCCTCGGTTACGGACGCGGTGCGCGCATGAAGTTCGAGGCAGACAAGGTCACCATCATCGGTGGCGTCCGGCACGGACTCACACTCGGCGGTCCCGTCGCCATCGAGATCGGCAACACCGAATGGCCCAAGTGGGAAACCATCATGGCAGCCGACCCGGTCGACCCCGAACTGCTCGCAGGACAGGCGCGCAACGCACCGCTGACCCGCCCTCGGCCCGGCCACGCCGACTATTCGGGCATGCTCAAGTACGGATTCGACGACGCACGTCCCGTGCTCGAGCGCGCGAGTGCGCGAGAGACGGCAGCTCGTGTCGCGGCCGGAACCGTGGCCCGCAACTTTCTGCGTCAGGTCTTCGGCGCCGAGGTCATCTCGCATGTCATCTCCATCGGCGCCTCCGACCCCTACGTCGGCCGAGAGCCGTCGGCTGCAGACCTCGACGCGATCGACGCGAGCCCCGTCCGTGCCTTCGACAAGGCAGCGGAAGAGTCGATGATCAGTGAGATCGAGGCCGCCAAGCGCGACGGTGACACCCTCGGCGGTGTCGTCGAGGTCGTGGTGCACGGTCTGCCGGTGGGCCTCGGTTCGTTCGTCAGTGGCGCCGAACGTCTCGATTCCCGCCTTGCCGCGGCGCTGATGGGCATTCAGGCCATCAAGGGTGTCGAGGTCGGCGACGGCTTCGAAACCGCGCGTCGCCGCGGTAGTGCCGCCCACGACGAGATGGTGCCCGGATCGGACGGGGTGGTGCGGTCGACCAATCGCGCAGGCGGTCTGGAGGGTGGCATGACCAACGGTGAGGCGCTGCGCGTACGCGCAGCCATGAAGCCGATCTCGACGGTGCCGCGGGCCCTGTCCACTATCGACATGAGCACCGGCGAAGAGGCCGTCGCGATCCATCAGCGTTCCGACGTGTGTGCGGTGCCGGCAGCAGGTGTGGTGGCCGAAGCGATGGTGGCTCTCGTCGTTGCACAGGCGGCGCTCGAGAAGTTCGGTGGCGATTCGCTGGCGGAGACCGCGAGCAACGCCGACCATTACATGAAGGGGATCGCGGCGCGTCCGCCGCGGTGACATCATGGCGCCGCGCGCAGTCCTGATCGGGCCACCCGGGGCAGGAAAGTCCACCATCGGACGTCGGGTCGCCCAGGCCCTCGATGTGCCGTTGCTCGACACCGACGTGGAGATCGAACGCGTCACCGGACGGACCATCCCCGAGATCTTCACCGAGGACGGTGAGCCGGAGTTCCGCCGAATCGAGGAGCAGGTGGTTGCGGATGCTCTCGCCTCGCACGACGGCGTGGTGTCTCTCGGCGGTGGGGCGATCCTGTCGGAGCGGACCCGAGAGCGACTCGTCGGATGCACGGTGATCTACCTCGAGCTCAGCGTCGCGGAAGGGTTGCGCCGTACCGGGTCGAACACCACTCGTCCGTTGCTCAACGGTGGGGATCCGGCGCAGAAGTACCGTGATCTGATGCGGCGCAGGAGACCGCTGTATCGGAAGTCGGCGACGATCCGGGTGCGGACCGACGGCCGCAGTCCCGGGAGAGTCGTGCAGCAGGTGCTCGCCAAACTCGATCCGGCGCAGAAAGATTCGAACAACACGACCAGCGAAGAGAATCGGAGCAGTACACCGTGACCGAACCGGTACGCATCGACGTCGAAACCTCCCAGCCTTACCCGGTTGTCATCGGACGCGGACTGCTCGGCGACGTCGTGGAGACGCTCGCGGGCACGCGCACGGTAGCGATCTTCCATCAGCCGACGCTGACCGCCACTGCGGAAGCGGTGCGGGAGGCGCTGGCGGAGGCCGGTATCGACGCTCACCGCATCGAGATCCCGGATGCGGAGGACGGCAAGGAACTTGCGGTTGCCGGATTCTGCTGGGAGGTGCTCGGAAAGATCGGGCTCACGCGTTCGGACGCTGTCGTCAGCCTGGGTGGCGGCGCCGCCACCGATCTCGCAGGCTTCGTGGCCGCAACATGGATGCGGGGCGTGCGGGTCTACCACATTCCGACGACGCTTCTGGCGATGGTCGATGCGGCCGTGGGCGGCAAAACCGGAATCAACACCGAGGCGGGCAAGAACCTGGTGGGGTCGTTCCATGAGCCGTCGGCGGTGTTCGTCGACCTCGCGACCCTCGAGACCGTGCCGCGCAACGAGATCATCGCGGGTCTGGCAGAGGTCATCAAGACCGGGTTCATCGCCGATCCGGTGATCCTCGACTTGATCGAAGAGAATCCGGAGGCCGCGCTCGACGCGACCGGAACCGTGCTGCCCGAGCTGATCCGGCGGTCGGTCGAGGTCAAGGCGAAGGTCGTCGCTGCGGATCTGTTGGAGGCGAGTTTGCGCGAGATCCTCAACTACGGCCACACTCTCGGTCACGCGATCGAGCGCCGCGAGCGGTACAAGTGGCGCCACGGCGCGGCGGTGTCCGTCGGTCTGGTGTTCGCCGCAGAGTTGGGCAGGCTCGCGGGGCGTCTCGACGACGCCACCGCCGATCGGCATCGCACGATCCTCGAATCGGTGGGTCTGCCCACCACGTATGCGGCCGACGCCTTCGGTGATCTGCTTGCGGGCATGCAGACCGACAAGAAGAACCGTGCAGGTTTGCTGCGGTTCGTGGTACTGGACGGGCTTGCGAAACCGGGCCGGCTCGAGGGCCCGGATCCGTCGCTGCTGGCCGCCGCCTATTCCGAGGTGGCACGACAGGGCACGGCCGACGCGGGCACCGTTCTGCTGTAGTCCGTCAGGTGCCGTCAGGTGCCCACGCCGGATCGCGGCCGGTGAGCCCGATCAACCGATCGAGGTCCGATGCGCGATCCGGAACGGGAACCGCCGGACCGAACAGGCCCCCGGCATCTCGCTGCTCATCGGTGATCGACTCGGCGAATGCGGTGCACGCGGCGATCTCGAACGGCGTGCACGAGTACGACCGGCCGGTGGCGACGGCGAGATCCCACCCGTGCACGACGAGTTCGTCGAGCGCGACGAGTCCGGCGATGTTGCCGGGCAGGTCGAGGCCGCCCGCTCGGGTCGGACCCGACCACGCGGCGGGATCCCGCCACGCCAGGCGGAGCGCGGCGAGACGGTCGCGGCCCACCGTTCGCCAGTCGTCGGGCAGATCGGCCGCACCGGGTGAGGGAGCGGCGTCGGTGAAAGCGCCGAGGTCCTTACGTGCGGCGGCCTCGAACGCGAGGGACAGGCCCAGCACGTGGTCGATGAGAACCCGGACCGGCATCCCGTCGCAGGGTGTGGGCCGATCCAGGTGGTCGTCGTCGATTCCCTCGAGGAGACCGGTCATCCGGTCGGCAGCGGGGGACAGGTCGAGCGTTTCGGCCATGTTTTCTCCTTTGTCGGTGGTTCTGGCAGTACCGACTGCGGCCGGACGGAAAACTGAGCGCTGCTACGGCTCGCGCAGGAATTCGAGCACGGTGTCGGTCTGGCCGAGAATCGCGTGCCCCACACCGGGTAGGACGTGCACGCGAGCGGTGGGCAGGGCGCGTTCGAGTCGCGACGCCGTGCCTGCGGAGTCGAACATCAGGTCGCGGTCGCCGACGATCGCCAGCACCGGTACGCCGATGCCGGCCAGTGCAGCGTCGTCGAACACGGGGAGTCGTTCGGTGCGGGGCCGGAAGATCCCGAAGGTAGCGGTGATCTCGTCGACGACAGGATCGTCGGGGGCGAGCCCGGTCATCCGCGCCGCGGATCGGCGTCGACCCGATTGCCCGAACAGGCTCAGCGCCGCGACTGCGGCGACACGCCCCGTGGTCTGCCGTCCGATCCCTCCCGGGCACAACAGCGCCAGGCGGTCGACCCGATCCGGTCTGCGGAGGGTGTAGTCGAGCGCGCTCCAACCGCCGAGCGACATCCCTACCAGGGCGGTACCGGTCAGGCCGAGCGCGTCGAGGACGTCGTCGAGCCACCGTGCAACCGCATCGGTGTCGAGGCGTGGGCGGGACTGGGCACTCAGGCCCGGTTCGCCCACCATGTCCACCGCGAACACCCGGAAGTGCCGCGACCAGGACGCGATGTCGCCCCGCCACGTCGAGGAGTTCGCACCGGATCCGTGCAACAACACCACGGGAGGCGCAGCGGCAGGACCGCACGCGAGGGCGAAGGTCTCGCCCTCACGAGTGTCGACCCGTAGGTGCTCGGCGGGCACCGGCCACGCGTCGAGTTGTTCGCGGTAGCGCCGAATCATTCGAAGACCGCTTGCCTCGGATCGGTAGATGGTGCTCATGAGTCGAGCACCGCCTCGACGGATTCCAGAAGGCGTGCGGTGTCGGCGAGGCTGCCGAGGATGACGACCTTCATGCGACCGCGTTGTTCGTCGTAAACCGTATCGAGACGCAAGGTGGTGGCGTCGTCGCGGCGGGCCACCGAGGCGGTGAGCAGGGTGCTGAGGCGATAGGCGGTGTGGGGGTCGACAGCGTCGATCTCGACGATGCTCGACACCTCGCTGTGCCGCTCAGTGGAGGTGTTGTCGCGGAGAGGTGGTGGCACCGGGCGACCGGTGAACGCTTCGAGGTCTTCTCGGGCGATCCGGTATTGCTTGCCGATGCGCACTGCTGGGAGCTTTCCGTCGCGCACGTAGTTGCGGACGGTGCGCACGTGTAGTCCCAGGCGCTCTGCGACCTGATCCACTGAATACAAGACTTCCGACATGAAACAACCCTATTGTTCCCTATCTGAAGCTGTCAATAGGGAGCAATAGGGTTGTTTGAGGAATATGGAGCCGGTGTCAGCGGTCGCGGTTGCGAGTCTCCGGATCGACGGCGGGAAACACCTCGGTCGGCGCCTCGTCGTTGCGCCAGGCTTCCGTCGCGGCCATCGCGGGTTCGCGCTCCGGACGGTTCGAGTGGTCGGACCAGTCGTCGTCGCCGGGCTTGTCGTGGCGGACGAGGAACCGGCCGACAGCGACCGCGACCATCGCGGGAAGGAACACCAACAACACTGTGAACGCGGCGCCGGAGGTCAGTTCGAAGAGCAACGACTTCACGCCCACCGGGATTGCGGTGACGGTGTCGACCAGCCACGTCACGAACCCGCCGACGAGGCCGGTGACCGCACCGGCGGCGAGCCACCGCATCGTCAGATCGTCGCCGTCCTCTGCGTCCGGATGGGCGCGACGGTCGCGGATCCCGTCGAGGCCGGCCCACGCCACCACCGCGAGAATGACCACGGCCAGCCCTGCCCACCGCAGGATCGACCCCTGCAGCGGCCACTGGATCAGTGCGGCACCGAGCAGGACACGGACCACGACGTGGACCACGGCGAGCCCGAGCCCGCGAAGCAACCAGGGTTTCATGTACCCGAGGGTAACGGCTGCCGGGGCGGGAATGTGTCCGGCCCCACATTTCCTCTGCGCGGTACGTTGAACGACATGCCCGCCGATCATGCTTCCCGC
Source organism: Rhodococcus sp. NPDC060090 (assembly GCF_042729855.1). Lineage (NCBI taxonomy): Bacteria > Bacillati > Actinomycetota > Actinomycetes > Mycobacteriales > Nocardiaceae > Rhodococcus > Rhodococcus sp. NPDC060090. The sequence goes on from NZ_JBHWXB010000003.1 coordinate 121,525, forward strand.
CGCGCGGCACTGCGCGCACTCCTGGCCGACCGCGCCCTCGACGCCCTGCTGGTGACGGATCTGCTCAACATCCGGTACCTCACCGGATTCACCGGATCGAATGCCGCCCTGCTCGTGTCGACCGACGACGATGCCGACGAATCAGACACCCTGATCTGCACCGACGGCCGCTACCTGTCGCAGGTGGCCGAGCAGGTCCCCGATCTCCGCGTCGAGATCGCGCGAGCGTCCGCTGCTCATCTGGTCGGCGCCGCGGGGCAGCGAGCGGGCCGGACATGGGGTTTCGAAAGTCACGTCGTGACCGTCGACGACCGCGCCCGCTGGGACACCCTCGACGCCGCCGTGTCCTTCGCGGCCGCCCCGGGCCTCGTCGAACAGCTGCGCATGGTCAAGGACGAACACGAGATCGACCTGCTCCGACAGGCGTGCGGTTCCGCAGACCGGGCGCTCGCCGACCTGATCACCGCGGGTGGCCTGCGACCGGGACGTACCGAGAAGGAGGTCGCACGCGACCTCGAATGGCGCATGTTCGAGCACGGCGCCGACGGCATCTCGTTCGAGACGATCGTCGCGGCAGGCGCCAACTCCGCGGTGCCTCACCACCGGCCGACCGGCGCGGTGCTCGCCACCGGGGACTTCGTGAAGTTCGATTTCGGAGCACAGGTCGGTGGCTACCACTCGGACATGACCCGCACCTACGTCCTCGACCGTGCCGCCGACTGGCAGCGCGACGTCTACGACGTGGTGCTACGCGCCCAACGCGCCGGACGGGAGGCCCTGGCGCCGGGAATCGAATGCGCAGACGTGGACGCAGCCGCCCGCTCGGTGATCGCCGCGGCCGGACACGCAGAGTTGTTCCTACACGGCCTCGGGCACGGAGTCGGCCTCGAGATCCACGAAGCGCCCGGAATCGGTGCGGCCGCGACCGGTACACTTGTCGCCGGTGCGGCGGTGACCGTCGAGCCGGGTGTGTACTTCCCGGGGCGCGGAGGCGTGCGGATCGAGGACACGCTCGTGGTGCGCGAGCAGTCTCCGGAGCTGTTGACGCTCACCGCCAAGACATTGACCGTCGTATAAGAACGGTCCCCCCGACTCTAGGAGACGCGAAGTAAGTGGCTGACACCAGTGATTTCAAGAACGGGCTCGTTCTGAAGATCGAAGGCCAGCTCTGGCAGATCATCGAGTTCCAGCACGTCAAGCCGGGCAAGGGGCCCGCCTTCGTGCGTACGAAGCTCAAGAACGTGACGTCGGGCAAGACCGTCGACAAGACGTGGAACGCCGGTGTCAAGGTCGAGACCGCCACGGTCGACCGTCGCGACATGACGTACCTGTACAACGACGGCACCGACTACGTCTTCATGGACGGCGAGACCTACGACCAGATCTCGATCACGCCCGAGCTGCTCGGCGACGGCGCGAAGTTCCTGCTCGAGAACATGCCGGTCCAGGTGGCCACTCACGAGGAGCTGCCGCTGTTCGTCGAGCTGCCCGTCACCATCGAGCTGGTCGTGAAGCACACCGATCCCGGCCTGCAGGGCGACCGCTCCACCGGCGGCACCAAGCCCGCAACTCTCGAAACCGGCGCCGAGATCCAGGTCCCGCTGTTCATCAACACCGGCGACAAGCTCAAGGTCGATTCCCGCGACGGCAACTACCTGGGGCGAGTGAACTCCTGAGTGTCCGGTACCCAGAAGAAACTCGGAGCCCGTCACAAGGCGCGTAAACGCGCCGTCGACCTGCTGTTCGAAGCGGAAGCCCGCGACACCCACCCGGTCGATCTCGCGGCCGATCGGGTCGCACTTGCCCTCCGCGACGATCAGGTCGCGCCGGTGCCGCCGTACGCGCAGACGATCATCCGCGGTGTCGCCGAGCATCTCGACGAGATAGACCGCACGATCGCCGACCATCTGCACGAATGGACACTCGATCGCCTGCCTGCCGTGGATCGCGCGATCCTGCGGTTGTCGGTGTGGGAGTTGTTCCACACCACCGATGTGCCGCCCGTGGTTGCCGTCGATGAGGCCGTCGAGTTGGCCAAGCAACTGTCGACCGACGATTCGCCGGCCTTCATCAACGGTGTGCTCGGCCAGATCGTGACACTCGCCGACCAGGTGCGTGCCGCGGCCGCGGCCACCTCGGCCCGTCCGGCTGCCGCCGAGGGACAGATCCCCGGGGCAGATTCGGCAGGTGCCGACCGGTCCTGACGGGCCCCGACTCAGTTTCCGCATCGAGCGGGTCCGCTCAGGTTCTCCTGGAGGGCCCGCTCGACGCGTTTCCGTCGATGCCGACGGTCGAATCTCCGCAGCTGCTGTGTTGAGCTTCACCTGCGAACAGGGCCGAGTGCTGTCGGGCCGCTGATAGGCTCATTGACCGTCAGGCATCCTTTAACGACCCGTCCAGTGAGGCGGAGAAGGAGGTCGCTGGATGGCCATGTCCGAGGACAGGTCCACAGCTTCACCCGAGTCGACACCCGGCGTGGCCGCACAGGCTCGCGAACTATTGTCTGCTGCTGATGTCAGCCGGACCATTGCGCGAATCGCACATCAGATCATCGAGAAGACCGCACTGGATGCCTCCGAGGACGCACCCCGCGTCGTCCTGCTCGGAATCCCGACCCGCGGCATCACCCTGGCGCACCGCCTCGCCGACCGCATCGAAGACTTCTCCGGTGTGCGCGTCGCGGTGGGGTCACTCGACATCACCCTCTACCGCGACGACCTGCGCACCAAACCACACCGTCCCCTCGAGCGCACCTCGGTGCCCGAAGGCGGTGTCGACCACACCCTCGTCGTCCTCGTCGACGACGTGCTCTTCTCCGGTCGTTCGGTGCGCGCCGCTCTCGACGCGTTACGCGACCTCGGCCGGCCCGACGCCGTCCAGCTGGCCGTACTCGTCGATCGCGGACACCGCGAATTGCCGCTGCGCGCCGACTATGTCGGTAAGAACGTGCCGACCGCGCGCACCGAAGACGTCCGGGTTCTGCTCGACGAACAGGACGGCCGTGACGCCGTGGAAATTTCGGGAGGCAAGGCCTCGTGAAGCATCTGCTCTCCATCGCGGACCTGACCCGGGACTCCGCGACCGAGCTTCTCGACGACGCCGAACGGTTCGAGCAGGCGCTGCTCGGCCGTGAGGTCCGCAAGCTGCCCACGCTGCGCGGCCGCACCGTCATGACGGTGTTCTTCGAGAACTCCACCCGCACCCGCGTCTCCTTCGAGGTCGCCGGAAAATGGATGAGCGCGGACGTGATCAACGTGTCCGCGTCGAGTTCGTCGGTGTCGAAAGGCGAATCGCTGCGCGACACCGCGCTGACCCTGCGCGCTGCCGGCGCCGACGCCCTGATCGTCCGTCACCCCGCATCCGGTGCCGCGCATCGCATCGTGGGATGGACCGACGAATCCGGATCCGGCCCCGCGGTGATCAACGCCGGCGACGGCACCCACGAACACCCCACCCAGGCGCTGCTCGATGCCCTGACGATCCGTCAGCGGCTCGGCTCGGTCGAGGGCCGCCGCATAGCAATCGTCGGCGACGTGCTGCACAGTCGTGTCGCCCGGTCGAACGCATTGCTGCTGAGCATGCTCGGCGCCGAGGTGGTGCTCGTCGCTCCACGCACGTTGCTGCCCGTCGGTGTCGAAACGTGGCCGGTGACCGTCGCGGAGTCGCTCGACGCCGAACTGCCCGCGCTCGACGCGGTGATGCTGCTGCGCGTACAGGCCGAACGCATGAACGGCGGATTCTTCCCGTCCCCGCGCGAATACTCGATCCGCTACGGACTCAACGCCACGCGCGCCGCGATGCTGCCCGAGCATGCCGTGGTGCTGCACCCCGGCCCGATGCTGCGCGGCATGGAGATCGGATTCTCGGTCGCCGACGCACCGCAGACCGCCGTACTCCAGCAGGTCACCAACGGTGTGCACGTCCGCATGGCGGTGCTCTTCCGGCTGCTCGTCGGCACGGAAGGGGAACTGTCGTGACCCACCCCTCAGGAACAGGAGACACACCGGTGACGCCGCAGGTGCTCATCCGAAACGTCCGGCTCTACGGCGAAGGGGATCCGGTCGACGTCCTGCTCGGCGCCGAGCAGATCCTCGGGATCGGCTCTTCCGTCGATGCGCCCGCCGACGCGACCGTCGTCGATGGAACCGGGCAGATCCTGTTGCCAGGATTCGTGGATCTGCATACCCACCTGCGCGAACCCGGCCGTGAGGATACGGAGACGATCGAGACGGGTTCGGCTGCCGCCGCGCTCGGCGGCTACACCGCCGTGTTCGCAATGGCCAACACCGACCCGGTCGCCGACTCGGTGGTCATCACCGACCACGTGTGGCGCCGCGGCCAGGAATGCGGCCTCGTCGACGTGCACCCCGTCGGTGCCGTGACCGTGGGGCTCGAAGGCAGGCAGCTCGCCGAGATGGGGACCATGGCCTCGGGCGTCGGCCAGGTCAAGATGTTCTCCGACGACGGAAAATGTGTCCACGATCCCCTGATCATGCGGCGTGCGCTGGAGTACTCGAGTTCGCTCGGGGTGCTCATCGCACAGCACGCAGAAGAGCCGCGATTGACGGTGGGGGCGGTCGCGCACGAGGGGCCCACCGCCGCGCGGCTCGGTCTGACCGGCTGGCCGCGTGCGGCCGAGGAATCGATCGTCGCACGCGACGCACTGCTCGCCCGCGACGCCGGGGCGCGCGTGCACATCTGCCATGCTTCCACTGCCGGCACGGTCGCGCTCGTCGAATGGGCTCGCGCCCAGGGTATTTCGATCAGTGCCGAGGTCACACCACACCACCTGCTGCTCGACGACTCGCGGCTCGAGACCTACGACGCGGTGAACAAGGTCAACCCGCCGCTGCGTGAACGTTCCGATGTGGAAGCGCTCCGCCGCGGTCTGGCCGAGGGAATCATCGACTGTGTGGCCACCGACCACGCACCGCACGCCGAACACGACAAGTGCTGCGAGTTCTCCCAGGCCCGCCCGGGCATGCTGGGACTCGAGACGGCCTTGTCGATCGTGATCGAGACGATGGTGCGCCCCGGCCTGCTCGACTGGCGTGGAGTGGCGAAGGTGATGAGCGAGCGGCCCGCGCAGATCGTCGGTCTCGACGATCAGGGCCGGCCGCTCGCGGTCGGCGAACCCGCCAACGTGGTGCTCGTCGATCCCGACACCGAGTGGACCGTGAGCGGACCGGACCTGGCGAGCATCTCGCACAACACCCCGTATGAAGCGATGAGATTGCCGGGCAAGGTCACGGCCACCGTGCTACGTGGGCGGATCACCGCTCGCGACGGTGCGGTGTACCCGCGCCACGGCGGAGAGCAGGCTCGCTGATGGACCGGATATTGCTGACCGCCGCCTTCGTCGCATTGTGGGTGGTGCTGGTCCTGCTCATGTGGAAGGGCTGGCGCGGTCGATCCAGGCGCCAGGCGGAAGTCGTCGGGGAACTGCCCGCGGTGCCCGACAGCCTCGGAGACGAACTCATCGCGCCGAGTACTGGCCTGTATGTGGGCAGCACCCTTGCCCCGAGCTGGCAGGACCGTATCGCCGTCGGCGACCTCGGGCACCGTGCCGAGTCGGCGCTGAGCCGCCACACCGAAGGCATCCTGCTCGACCGCACCGGTGAGTCGCCCATCTGGATTCCGCAGGACTCGATCCGCGCCATTCGTACCGAACGCGGACTCGCAGGGAAGGTGATGACCAAGGACGGTGTCCTGGTCATCCGCTGGGAGTTGCCCTCGGGTACCGAGGTCGATACCGGATTCCGCGGCGACGACAAGTCGGTGTACCCGGCGTGGACCCGCGAAGAGAACGAAGAACCAGAAGAATCATAGGACTGTGACGATCACAACGACGATGACGATCACGACAATCACGACACCCGAGAATTCAGCCCGTACGGCCGGCTCCGGTGAGGTCGAACAGAACGGAGACAACGCATGAGCGGAAGAACATTCGGCGGTGGTACCGCGGTGCTGGTCCTCGAGGACGGACGCGTCTTCCGCGGGACCGTGTTCGGTGCGGTCGGCCAGACGCTCGGCGAGGCCGTGTTCACCACAGCCATGACCGGGTACCAGGAAACTCTCACCGACCCGAGCTACCACCGGCAGATCGTCGTGGCCACCGCCCCGCAAATCGGCAACACCGGCTGGAACGACGAAGACAACGAATCCGTGGGCCCCAGCGGCAATCCCGCCGAGTCCCGTATCTGGGCCGCCGGATACGTGGTGCGCGACCCCTCACGCACCACCTCCAGCTGGCGCGCCACCGGGTCGCTGCAGGATGAACTCGAACGTCAGAACATCGTCGGGATCGCAAGCATCGACACCCGCGCGCTCGTCCGTCACCTGCGTACTCTCGGCTCCATGCGCGCCGGCGTCTTCTCCGGTGAGGCACTCGCCTGGAAGGGCGACGACATCGACGTCGACGTGCTGGTCGACCGCGTCAAGACGCAACCGCCGATGCTCGGCGCGAACCTTGCCCGCGAGGTCACCACGGAGACCGGATACATCGTCGAGCCGGACGGTGAAGTCCGTTTCGAGGTGGCGGCTCTCGATCTCGGCATCAAGAGCAACACTCCGCGCATGCTCGCTCGCCGTGGCATCCGGGTGCATGTGCTGCCTGCCACCACCACGCTGCACGACATCCTCGAGCTGAAGGCCGACGGCGTGTTCCTGTCGAACGGGCCAGGGGACCCCGCCGCCGTCGACGACGTGGTGCACCTGACCAAGGAAATTCTCGGGCAGGGCCTGCCGCTGTTCGGTATCTGCTTCGGCAATCAGATCCTCGGCCGGGCACTCGGTCTGTCCACCTACAAGATGAAGTTCGGGCACCGCGGTCTGAACATCCCGGTGATCGACCACGAGACCGGTCAGATCGCCATCACGTCCCAGAACCACGGCTTCGCGCTCGAAGGTGAGGCCGGGCAGGAGTTCGACACACCGTTCGGCCGCGGGAAGGTCACCCACACCTGCGCCAACGACGGTGTCGTCGAGGGCGTCCGGTTGCTCGACGGCTCGGCGTTCTCCGTGCAGTACCACCCCGAAGCGGCGGCAGGACCACACGACGCCGTCGACCTGTTCGATCGTTTCACCAGCATGCTCGAGGGAGAGAAGAACTGATGCCACGCCGTACCGATCTCTCCCACGTCCTGGTCATCGGCTCCGGCCCGATCGTCATCGGGCAGGCCTGCGAGTTCGACTACTCGGGCACCCAGGCGTGCCGGGTGTTGCGCGAGGAGGGCCTGCGGGTCTCCCTGATCAACTCGAACCCGGCCACGATCATGACCGATCCAGAATTCGCCGACGCGACGTACATCGAGCCGATCACCGCCGAGTTCGTCGAGAAGGTCTTCGCTGCCGAAGCGGCCAACGGCACCCCCATCGACGCGGTGCTCGCTACCCTCGGTGGCCAGACCGCGCTCAACACCGCGGTGGCGCTGTCGGAACAGGGCCTCCTCGACAAGTACGACGTCGAACTGATCGGCGCCGACTTCGACGCCATCCAGCGCGGCGAGGACCGGCAGAAGTTCAAGGACATCGTCGCCAAGTGCGGTGGCGAGTCCGCACGGTCCGCCGTCTGTTACACGATGGACGAGGCCCGCGCGACCGTCGCCGAGCTCGGCTACCCCGTTGTGGTGCGCCCCTCGTTCACCATGGGCGGACTCGGCTCCGGTATGGCCTACAACGAGACCGACCTGGTACGCATCGCAGGCGGAGGCCTCGCCGCGTCGCCGACCGCGAACGTCCTGATCGAGGAATCCATCCTCGGCTGGAAGGAATACGAACTCGAGCTGATGCGTGACGGCGCCGACAACGTCGTGATCGTGTGCTCGATCGAGAACGTCGACCCGGTCGGGGTGCACACCGGCGACTCGATCACCGTCGCCCCGGCGATGACGCTGACCGACCGCGAATATCAGGCGATGCGTGACCTGTCGATCGCGATCCTGCGCGAGGTGGGTGTCGACACCGGCGGCTGCAACATCCAGTTCGCAATGGACCCGCGCGACGGGCGCCTGGTTGTGATCGAGATGAACCCGCGCGTGTCACGTTCGTCGGCGCTCGCGTCGAAGGCCACCGGGTACCCGATTGCGAAGATGGCCGCCAAACTCGCGATCGGCTACACGCTCGACGAGATCGTCAACGACATCACCAAGGAAACTCCGGCGTGCTTCGAGCCGACGCTCGACTACGTCGTGGTCAAGGCACCGCGGTTCGCGTTCGAGAAGTTCCCGGGCGCCGACGGCACCCTCACCACCACCATGAAGTCGGTGGGTGAGGCGATGTCGATCGGCAGGAACTTCACCGAGGCGTTCGGCAAGGTGCTGCGGTCCCTCGAGACCAAGCGCGCAGGCTTCTGGACCGGCCCCGATGTCGATGGCAGCCTCGACGAACTGCTCGAGGCGATCAAGACCCCCACCGAACAGCGGTTCTACCAGATCGCGCGTGCCCTGGATCTCGGCGCGACGGTGGAGCAACTGTTCGACGCCACCGCCATCGATCCGTGGTTCCTCGACCAGTTCCAGCAGATCACCGCGCTGGGAGCGCAGGTACGCACCACCGAGCAGTTCGGCGCCACGGAGTTGCGCTTCGCCAAGCATCACGGATTCTCCGACCGGCAGCTCGCTGCGCTGCGGCCGGCACAGTTCGAATCCGAGGACGCCGTACGGGCACTGCGCACCGAGCTGGGCATCCACCCGGTGTACAAGACCGTCGATACCTGCGCCGCGGAATTCGACGCGAAGACCCCGTACCACTACTCGACGTACGAACTCGACCCGGCGGCCGAGTCGGAAATCGCCGAGCAGCGCGACCGTCCGAAGGTGCTCATTCTCGGTTCCGGTCCGAACCGGATCGGTCAGGGCATCGAGTTCGACTACTCGTGTGTGCACGCGGCGCTGACGCTGTCGGAGGCCGGCTACGAGACGGTGATGGTCAACTGCAACCCGGAGACCGTTTCCACCGACTACGACACCGCGGATCGCCTGTACTTCGAGCCCCTCACCTTCGAGGACGTCCTCGAGGTGTACAGCGCCGAATGCGCATCCGGCACCGTCGCGGGCGTGATCGTGCAGCTCGGCGGTCAGACGCCGCTGGGGCTCGCGCGCCGTCTGAAGGAAGCGGGCGTTCCGATCGTGGGTACCAGCCCCGAGGCGATCGACCTCGCGGAGGACCGCGGCGAATTCGGTCGTGTCCTGGACGAGGCGGGTCTGCCTGCCGCGAAGTACGGCACCGCCACCACCTTCGACGGTGCCCGCGAGATCGCCGCAGACATCGGGTACCCCGTGCTGGTACGCCCGTCCTACGTGCTCGGTGGCCGCGGCATGGAGATCGTCTACGACGAGAAGGCCCTCGCCACCTACATCGAGAACGCCACCGAGATCTCGGATGACCGTCCCGTGCTGGTGGATCGGTTCCTCGACGACGCGATCGAGATCGACGTCGACGCTCTGTGCGACGGCACCGATGTGTATATCGGCGGCATCATGGAGCACATCGAGGAGGCCGGCATCCACTCCGGCGACTCGGCGTGTGCGCTGCCGCCGATCACACTCGGTCGAGCCGACATCGAGAACGTCCGCCGTTCCACGGCGGCGCTCGCGAAGGGCATCGGCGTCAAGGGTCTGCTCAATGTCCAGTACGCCCTCAAGGACGACATCCTCTACGTCCTCGAAGCGAACCCGCGCGCGAGCCGCACGGTGCCGTTCGTGTCGAAGGCCACCGCGGTGCAACTCGCGAAGGCGTGTGCGCGGGTGATGCTCGGCGAGAGCATCGCCGAGCTGCGCGTCTCGGGCATCCTGCCCGCGACCGGCGACGGCAGCGACACCCGGCTCGACACTCCGGTCGCGGTCAAGGAAGCGGTGTTGCCGTTCAACCGGTTCCGCCGCGCCGACGGTACCGGTGTGGATACCCTGCTCAGTCCCGAGATGAAGTCGACGGGCGAGGTCATGGGCATCGACGACGACTTCGGGACCGCGTTCGCCAAGAGTCAGGCCGGCGCGTACGGACCCCTGCCCACCTCCGGTGTGGTGTTCGTCTCGCTAGCGAACAAGGACAAGCGGTCGATGATCTTCCCGGTCAAGCGGCTCGCTGATCTCGGATTCCATGTGATGGCCACCGTCGGGACAGCAGAAGTGTTGCGTCGCAACGGCATCTCGTGCGAGCAGGTGTACAAGGTGTCGGGTGAGGACCGCCCGGAGGGCGCGCTGGACATCGTCGACCGGATCCGGGCCGGCGACGTCGACATGGTGATCAACACCCCGTGGGGCAATTCCGGTCCGCGCGTCGACGGGTACGAGATCCGCAGTGCCGCGGTCGCAGCCAATATTCCGTGTGTCACCACCGTGCAGGGCGCGTCCGCCGCGATCCAGGGCATCGAAGCGGCCCTTCGCGGCGACATCGGGGTCTCCTCGATCCAGCGTCTGCAGGCACGACTGCGCGACAGCCTCGCGCAGTGACCGAGCAGACCCGGCGATCGAGGGCACTGCAGTGACCGAAGACACCGCAGTGACCGGAAATGCCGCAGTACCGGCTCCGTTCGGACAGCGGCTCGCTTCGGCCCTTGCCGAGCGCGGGCCGCTGTGCGTGGGCATCGACCCACATCCGCAACTGCTCACCGCATGGGGCCTGACCGTCGACGTCGCAGGCCTCGAGGCCTTCAGCGAACGGTGCGTCGAGGCGTTCGACGGGGTCGCGCTGGTCAAGCCGCAGGTGGCGTTCTTCGAGGCGTTCGGGTCGGCGGGAATAGCCGTTCTCGAACGCACCCTCGATGCCTTGCGGAGCTCGGGCATCCTGGTGCTCGCCGACGCCAAACGCGGCGACATCGGCTCGACGATGGACGCCTACGCCCGCACCTGGCTCGCCGACACCTCTGAGCTGCGCTCCGATGCCGTCACCGTGTCGCCCTACCTGGGCTTCGGTGCGCTCGCTCCGGCCCTGGAGCTGGCCGCACAGACGCAGCGCGGGGTGTTCGTACTCGCGGCCACCTCCAATCCGGAGGGCGCTCAGGTGCAACGGGCCAGGGCGAACGACGGTCGTACCGTCGCGCAGGTGATGGTCGACGAGGCCGCCGGACGAAACGCCGGCGCCGACATTCTCGGATCGGTGGGTGTGGTGGTCGGCGCAACCTTGACCGACGCACCGGACCTGAGTGCGCTGCACGGGCCGATCCTGATGCCCGGTGTGGGTGCGCAGGGCGGCACCGCCGACGATGTGCGTCGGCTCGCGGGTGATGCGCTCCGGTCGGTGGTGCCGAACGTCTCACGTGAGGTGCTGCGGGCCGGTCCGTCCGTCGCAGCGTTGCGCGACGCAGTCGCCCGCACGGTCGACGGATTCGCGTTCCTCCAGGCCTGAACCACGGCCGAACATGCACGGTGCACGTCTTTGTGCAGCTCTGTGCCCTGCGCGACACGCGCAGGGCACAGATTTTTTTCATCCAGTGCTTCGAACGGGTCGCGCTCGTGGTGCGGTGCCGACACCCGGGTGCTCCGGCGACGCGGCGCGCACCACGAGACGTGCCCCTCACCTGGGATTTTTCACTGACAGGGGAGATGACGGCCGTTCCGGCCACGCGTCGACCTGCGGGTTCTCGACCGCGGGATCGGAATGCACTACCGCACGGATTTTCGAGTGGAACGGCGGGGGTCGAGTTCGCAATCGTCGGCGCGTCTGAGTACGGTCGCTATCGCCGCTGGTTACAGCGGTCGAAGACTGTTTTCCAACGATGAGACGGAGGAACCGTGGCCCTTCCCCAGCTGACTGCCGAGCAGCGCGCCGCTGCTCTGGAGAAGGCGGCTGCTGCCCGTCGTGTCCGGGCGGAGCTCAAGGAGCGCCTGAAGCGCGGCGGCACCGACCTCAAGCAGGTGCTCAAGGATGCCGAGAGCGATGAGATTCTCGGCAAGATGAAGGTGTCTGCCCTGCTCGAGGCACTGCCGAAGGTTGGCAAGGTCAAGGCGCAGGAGATCATGACAGAACTGGAGATCGCTCCGACCCGCCGTCTGCGCGGACTCGGTGATCGCCAGCGCAAGGCGCTGCTTGCCAGGTTCGATTTCGAAGCCTGAGCACAGTGGTAGCTGACGCACAACCCGTGTCGGACAGCGCGCCCGAGACGCGAAGGGGTCGGCTGGTCGTTCTGGCCGGCCCCTCCGCCGTCGGGAAGTCGACTGTCGTGCGCGTCCTGCGCACCCTGGTGCCGGACCTGCTGTTCAGCGTGTCGGCGACGACCCGCGACCCGCGGCCCGGAGAGGTCGAGGGGCACGATTACTACTTCGTCACCCGGGACACCTTCGATCGCATGATCGACAACGGGGATCTGCTCGAATGGGCGGACATCCACGGTGGCCTGCAACGATCCGGGACCCCGGCGGCACCTGTCAGGGAAGCCCTCGAGACAGGCAGGCCCGTGCTCGTCGAGGTCGATCTCGCCGGAGCCCGCGCCGTCCGCGCCGCGATGCCCGAGGCCACACTGGCGTTCCTCGCGCCGCCGAGTTGGGAGGTGCTCGTCGAGCGCCTGACCGGTCGTGGCACCGAATCCGAGGATGTCGTGACCCGCCGGCTCGAGACCGCGCGCACCGAACTCGCCGCGAAGGACGAGTTCGACATCGTCATCGTCAACGACGATGTCGACCGCGCTTGCGCAGAGTTGGTATCCTTATTGGTCGGACCCCACGCCACCTAGCCCAGGTTCGCGACCGACCCGTCGGTCGAGGGCGGTTTCGGGTGCGTGTCCGCCACAGTTTTCATTCCCGCCGATACTCAGGAGAACACCGAGTGAGCAGCATTCAGGCAGCCGCGATCGATATCGCGGGCAACGCCCTCCCGGTCTACGACACCCCGTTGGGTATCACCAACCCGCCGATCGATGAGCTGCTCGAGCGTGCGTCCTCGAAGTACGCGCTGGTGATCTACGCGGCCAAGCGTGCCCGGCAGATCAACGACTACTACAACCAGCTCGGCGACGGCATCCTCGAATATGTCGGTCCGCTGGTCGAGCCCGGCCTGCAGGAGAAGCCGTTGTCGATCTCGATGCGTGAGATCCACTCGGATCTGCTCGAGCACACCGAAGGCGAGTGAACGCTCCGGCTGTCGACGGCGCCTCGGACTCCGGGCGCCGTCGCGTCGTCGTCGGGGTTGCCGGTGGGATCGCCGCCTACAAGTCCTGTGCTCTGATCCGCGCGCTCACCGAGTCCGGACACCAGGTCCGCGTGGTGCCGACCGAATCCGCCCTGGAATTCGTCGGGCGAGCCACCTTCGAAGCACTGTCCGGAAACCCTGTGCACACGGGTGTGTTCACCGATGTGCCACAGGTACCGCACGTGCGCCTCGGCCAGGAGGCAGACCTCGTCGTCATCGCCCCCGCAACCGCCGACCTGATGGCGCGCGCCGCGACCGGACGCGCCGACGATCTGCTCACCGCGACACTGCTCACCGCGCGGTGTCCGGTGATGTTCGTGCCCGCGATGCACACCGAGATGTGGGAACACCCCGCCACGGTCGACAACGTCGACACCCTGCGCCGCCGCGGCAACATCGTCGTCGAACCCGCGTCGGGACGACTGACCGGCAAGGACACCGGAGCCGGACGCCTGCCCGAACCGGAGGAGATCTTCGCGCTCGCCTCGCTGTTGCTCGAGCGTGCTGATGCGCTGCCCCGCGACCTTGCCGGGCGCCGCCTGGTGATCTCCGCAGGCGGAACCCGCGAACCTCTCGACCCGGTTCGTTTCCTCGGCAACCGCAGCTCCGGCAAGCAGGGTTACGCGCTCGCACGCCTCGCCGCGCAGCGCGGCGCCGACGTCACTCTCGTCGCAGGGGCGGTCGCCGGCCTCGACGATCCCGCCGCCGTCGACGTGGTGCGGGTCCAGACCGCGCAGCAGATGGGCGAGGCGGTCGCCAAACACGCGGTCGGTGCCGACGCCGTCATCATGTCGGCCGCGGTCGCCGATTTCCGCCCGGCGAACTTCGTCACCAGCAAGATCAAGAAGGGTGCGGGGGAGCCGGACTCGGTGGCGCTGACCAAGAACGACGACATCCTCGCCGGCCTGGTGCGCTCTCGCAACGACGGCACGCTGTCGGCCGAGACGGTCATCGTCGGGTTCGCCGCAGAAACCGGCGACGAACAGGGCGATGTCCTCACCTATGCCCGCGCGAAGCTCGCCCGTAAAGGGTGCGATCTACTCGTGGTCAACGCCGTCGGCGACGGCAAGGCCTTCGAAGTCGACCACAACGACGGGTGGCTGCTCGCTGCCGACGGCTCCGAGACCGCGCTCGCGCACGGCTCCAAGGCGCTGATGGCCAGTCGGGTGCTCGACGCATTGCGCCCCCTGTTGCCGCGGTCGGGTTGATCAGACCCGCCGAGCAGTTTCGCCCGAGTGATTTTCAGCACTCGCGCCGACGCTCCGGGCGCAGTAGCGTCTGCACGTGGTCGGATGTGTTCCGATCGGCAGCGTTCGTGTTCCACCAGGTTCGTGTCAGCGCTACATCCAACAGTCGAGAGGGAGTTCTGTGAGCAAGACCGGCGGTCGGCTTTTCACCAGTGAGTCCGTGACAGAAGGACACCCGGACAAGATCTGTGACGCGATCAGCGACTCCGTCCTCGACGCGCTGCTCACCGAGGATCCCCGCTCGCGTGTGGCGGTCGAAACTCTCGTCACCACCGGACAGGTCCACGTCGTCGGTGAGGTCACCACTTCCGCGTACGCGGACATCCCCAAGATCGTGCGCGACCGTGTCCTCGAGATCGGATACGACTCGTCCTCCAAGGGCTTCGACGGCAACTCGTGCGGCGTCAACATTGCGATCGGCGCACAGTCGCCCGAGATCGCCGGCGGCGTCGATGTCTCCCACGAGGCACGCACCGGCACTTTGACCGACGATGAGGTCGCCCTCCAGGGCGCCGGCGATCAGGGCCTGATGTTCGGCTACGCCTGCTCGGACACCCCGGAACTGATGCCGCTCCCGATCTCCCTATCGCACCGGCTCGCTCGCCGGCTCACCGAGGCGCGCAAGACCGGTGTGCTGCCGTACCTGCGGCCCGACGGCAAGACCCAGGTCACCATCGAATACGACGGCGACACCCCGGTCCGTCTCGACACCATCGTCATCTCCACGCAGCATGCCGCGGACATCGACCTGAACAACCTGCTCGCCCCCGACCTGCGCACCCACGTCGTCGACGCCGTGCTCGCCGACCCGAACCTCGCGCACCTCGACACCTCCGACATCCGGTTGCTGGTCAACCCGTCGGGGTCGTTCGTCCTGGGCGGCCCCATGGGCGACGCAGGCCTGACCGGCCGCAAGATCATCGTCGACACCTACGGCGGCATGGCCCGCCACGGTGGCGGTGCGTTCTCCGGCAAGGACCCGTCGAAGGTCGACCGTTCGGCCGCCTACGCCATGCGATGGGTCGCGAAGAACGCCGTCGCCGCCGGATTGGCCGACCGCATCGAGGTACAGGTCGCCTACGCCATCGGCAAGGCCGCACCCGTAGGCCTGTTCGTGGAGACCTTCGGTACCGAGAAGACCGACCCCGCGCAGATCCAGCAGGCCATCGGCGAGGTCTTCGACCTGCGTCCCGGTGCGATCATCCGCGACCTCGACCTGCTGCGCCCGATCTACGCGCAGACCGCCGCGTACGGCCACTTCGGCCGCACCGACATCTCTCTGCCGTGGGAGAGCACCGACCGCGCCGAGAAGCTCCGCGCGGCAGCCGGTCTGTAACCCGGCGACGGGGCAGTAGTGGCCGAGCAGCGCCGCGCCGCCGAGGCCGACCCGGTCGCGCGGGTACTTCCGCTGCTTCCGCTACCACACCTCGACCGCGAGTTCGATTATCTGATCCCGCACGACCTCGACGCGGGCGCCCCCCCGGGCGGCCGCGGCCGGGTGGGGGTGGCGGGGGGGCGCGGGGGCGGATTCCACCAGGCCCGGGCTCGTATAAACATCTGAC